>NZ_JAPWHT010000122.1:0-24229 GCF_027270795.1 Streptomyces sp. ActVer | reverse complement strand
CGGCCTCGTTCTCAAGCGTCGGACGGGCTGGGTGGGCAGGGGGCTGTCCGGGTGGGGGGCGTAGGTCTGGACGGCCTCGTCCTCAAGCGTCGGGCGGGCTGGGATGTGTGGGACCGGGCTGGGGTGTGCGGGAGCGCGGGCGTGAAGAGAACGCGCTTGTAGGAGGCTCCAATCGTGCACGCGCGTGTGCGGGGGGAAAACCGTATTCCGTGGGGTTGGCGGGGTGGGGCACGATGGGGGTATGGCACTCATGAATGATCATCCCGGTGAGCAGGCCGCCCAGGAGCCCATCAAGCTGCTGGCGATTCGGGAGACGGCCCTCTCCTTGGACGAGGTTTTCCGGGCTGTCGGGGACGATGCCTCCGGGGGGACCGCGCTGTTCGTGGGGACCGTGCGGAATCATGACGGGGGAGCCGATGTCGACGCGCTCGGGTACTCCTGCCATCCGAGTGCCGAGGCGGAGATGCGGCGGGTCGCCGAGAAGGTCGTCGCCGAGTATCCGGTGCGGGCGCTCGCCGCGGTGCACCGAATCGGTGACCTTCAGGTGGGTGATCTCGCGGTGGTCGTCGCCGTTTCCTGTCCGCACAGGGGCGAGGCGTTCGAGGCCTGCCGGAAGCTGATCGACGATCTCAAGCACGAGGTCCCGATTTGGAAACACCAGACGTTTTCCGACGGTACGGAGGAGTGGGTCGGGGCCTGTTGAGGTCACACTGGTCACCTGAGACGCAGGTGCCACTCCTGTCCGCCGTTCCGGTTGCGTAACCCGACCCCTGCCGTGAGCGTTGAACATGCGGATGGTTAATCTGCTGATCAGTCAGTTGCGGTCGCTCATGGGGTTGGGAGGTCGGCATGGCGGCGCTCGCCTGGTTGCTGATTCCGCTTTTGGCCGCGATCGGCGCCGGACTGTGGGGCAGTTGGGCCGGACGGAACCGAAAGACCCTCGGGGACGGCACCGAGCTCGCGGGCTACACACGCTTCCGCGAGGCCATGGAGAAGTCGGAGAACCCGGAGAAGTCGGAGCAATTGCGCACGGACGCCTGACCGGCCCGGATTCCCCGGACGGACGGCCCTGACGGTGCGCTGACAGACCGGTCCCGTACTGTCGTTCCATGCCACGCCGCACCGCGACGATGCTCGCCTCCACCCTGATGCTGATCGCGCTCCTGTGCGCGGGAGTCTTCATCAATGTGCCGTATTCGGAGATGTCACCGGGTCCGACGGTGAACACACTCGGTGAGCACGACGGCGAGCCGGTGCTCCAGATCTCAGGTCGCAAGACCTACGCGACGACCGGGCATCTGAACATGACCACCGTCCGGGTCACCAGCGCCGACTACAAGATGAACCTCGTCGAGGCCGTGTACGGGTGGCTGGCCCATGACAACAAGGTCGTTCCGCACGACACCCTCTATCCGAACGGCAAGACGGAGGAGCAGTCGACGCAGGAGAACGCCGAGGAGTTCAGCCAGTCCCAGGAGAGCGCCAAGGTGGCGGCCCTCAAGGAACTGGACATCCCGGTGAAGTCCTGGGTGATCGTCTCCACCGTCGTCAAGGACACCCCCGCCGAGGGCAGGCTGCACGCAGGTGACGTCATCAAGGCCGTCGACGGTACGACGGTGAAGGCGCCCGACGACGTCGCGAAGCTGGTCACCAAGCACAAGCCCGGTGAGAAGGTCGTCTTCACGATCGTGCCCGCCAAGGAACAGGCCGCCGCCGAGAAGGAGAACCGGACGGCGACCAAGACCGAGGAGATCACGATCACCACCGCCAAGTCCGACGACACCGGTGAGCAGCGCGCGATCGTCGGCATCTCTGCCGGGACCGACCACACACTGCCGTTCACCATCGACATCAAGCTCGCCGACGTAGGCGGCCCGAGCGCCGGCCTGATGTTCGCCCTCGGCATCGTCGACAAGCTGACGCCGGGCAACCTCACCGGCGGCAAGTTCGTGGCCGGCACCGGCACGATCACCGACGACGGCAAGGTCGGCCCGATCGGCGGCATCGAGATGAAGACGGTCGGCGCCCGCGCCAAGGGCGCCCAGTACTTCCTGACGCCCGAGGATAACTGCGCGGCCGCCTCCCGTGACGTCCCCGAGGGGCTCACACTCGTCAAGGTCGACACCATCGACGACGCGATGAGCGCCCTCAAGGACATCCGCGGCGGCAAGACGGCCGACCTGCCGAAGTGCACCAAGAGCTAGCGCACCCGGCGGGCCGGCCCGCTCCGCGCTACTCCGCGAACGTCGCCGTCAGGGCCTCGGCCAGGCCCGGCACGAGGTCGGATCCGGTGAGCACGTCCGTCGCCGCGTCCTTCTCGCGCAGCCGCAGCGCCGACTCGCGCTTCCCGCCGCGCGTCACCGCGACGGTCATCCGGACCTCCTGGCGCTCCGGGTGCTCGGCGACCCACTTCGCCAGCCGCTTCTCGTCGAGGCCGTCCGGTACGGACGCCTCCGCGGACGGCGGGAGCATCAGGCGCTCCACGGACAGGGCGCAGCCGACCACGGCGTCCGGCCAGGCGATGGTGCCGAGGAACTCGTCCAGCGGGCTGCCCGCGGGGAGTTCGTCCTGCTCAATCGGGGTAAGGGTGCCCTCTGGGGCGTCTTCGGTCAGGCCGAGGCGCTCGGCGAGTCCCGGTTCCTGGGAGCGCAGCCGGCCGGTGTCGACCAGGGCGAAGAGACGGGCGGGCTGGTCCCAGCCGAGCCCCGCTACGTACTCGTCGATCTCGAGGACGGCACGGGTGAGGGGCCCGGCCGCCATGGGTGTGCCTGAGGAGGCGGTGTTGGACATGGTCACAATCCTGCCTCGTTCGGCCCCCGAAGCGGGAACCGAGTAAAGCATCAGTAAGTTGCATAGATGTGGCCCGGCGTTTGCGGGGCCCCCAGATACCAACAGCGAACTTCGAGGTGCGCACCTTGGCTTTCCAGATGCCGGACCGCGGCGGAGGCCCGACGGGGCCACGGATCAGAGTGGGCCGACCGTCCCGGCGCGTCCGGACCCTGCTCATGACACTGGGCGTACTGGCCGTGCTGGCCATGGCCTTCGTCATGTTCGCGGGGTTCTGGACGGACTGGCTCTGGTATCGATCGGTCAAGTATTCGTCCGTCTTCACGACCACCCTGTGGACCAAGATCGGCCTGTTCTTCGTCTTCGGACTGCTGATGGCCACGGCCGTCGGCGTGAACATCTGGCTGGCCCACAGGCTGCGGCCGCCACTGAGCGCCATGTCGATGGAGCAACAGAGCCTCGACCGCTACCGCATGGGCGTGGCCCCGTACAAGAAGTGGATTCTTCTCGGGATCACCGCCCTGGTCGGGCTGATCGCGGGCGCCTCCGCGGCGGGCCAGTGGCGTACGTGGCTGCTCTGGGTGAACGGAGTGCCCTTCAACCAGAAGGACCCCCAGTTCCACCTGGACATCGCCTTCTACGCCTTCGATCTGCCCTGGTACCGCTTCCTGCTGGGCTTCGGATTCGCTGCCGCGATCCTTTCGGTGATCGCCGCCGCGCTGACCCACTACCTGTACGGCGGGCTGCGCATCACCAGCCCCGGAGCGCGCGCCACGGCCGCGGCCACCGGGCATCTCTCGGTGCTGCTCGGCCTCTTCGTCGCCCTGAAGGCGGTCGCGTACTGGCTCGACCGGTACGGCCTCGCGGTGAAGTCCAGTGACTTCAAGGCGACGGACAACTGGACGGGCCTCAGGTACGTCGACGCGAACGCGTATCTGCCCGCCAAGACGATCCTGTTCTGCATCGCCGTCATCTGCGCCCTGCTGTTCTTCGCCACCCTGTGGCGGCGCACCTGGCAGCTGCCCGTCATCGGCTTCGGCCTGATGGTGCTCTCGGCGATCCTGATCGGCGGCCTGTACCCGGCGATCGTCCAGAAGTTCCAGGTCCAGCCGAACGAGCAGGCCAAGGAAGCGCCGTACGTCGAGAAGAACATCAAGGCGACGCGCGAGGCCTACGGCATCGACGACGCCAAGGTGACGGACTACTCCGGCAAGGGCGGCACGGAGAACGCGGAGCAGATCCGCAAGGACGCCGACTCGGCGGCCAGTTACCGGCTGATCGACCCGAACGTCGTCTCGCCCGCCTTCCAGCAGCTCCAGCAGGAGCGCAAGTACTACCAGTTCCCCTCCACACTCGATGTCGACCGGTACACGGACGCCAACGGCAAGGAGCAGGACACCGTCATCGGTCTGCGCGAGCTGAACCTGAACGGCATCCCGAAGAGCAACTGGATCAACGACCACTTCACCTACACCCACGGCTACGGCGCGGTCGCGGCCAGGGGCACGGCGACCGGTTCCGATCCGCCGGGTTCGCCGGACTTCTCCGAGTCGGGGCTGCCGACCACCGGTGACCTCGGCAAGTACGAGCAGCGGATCTACTACGGGGAGAAGACCGAGCAGTACTCCATCGTGGGCGGCCCGCAGAAGGAGCTCGACTACGAGGAGAACGGCGAGAAGACCACCAGCTACAAGGGCAAGAGCGGCGTCAACCTCGCCAACCCGATCAACCGTGCCGCGTACGCGGTCGCGTTCGGCGAGCCGCAGATGTTCTACTCGGGCGCGATCGGCGAGGGTTCCCGGATCCTCTACAACCGCACGCCCAAGGAGCGCGTCGAGGCCGTGGCCCCGTGGCTGACCATCGACGGCGACGCCTATCCGGCGATCGTGGACGGCAAGATCCAGTGGATCGTCGACGCCTACACGACGACCAACGGGTACCCCTACGCCTCCCGTACGACGCTGGGGGACACCACGGCGGACTCGCTGACCGACAACCAGCGGGCGGTGGTGGCGCAGCAGAACCGCGTCAACTACATCCGCAACTCGGTGAAGGCGACCGTCGACGCGTACGACGGCTCGGTCAAGCTCTACCAGTGGGACACCAAGGACCCGGTCCTCAAGACCTGGATGAAGGCGTTCCCCGACACGGTGAAGCCGAAGACCGACATCAGCGACTCGCTGATGGAGCACCTGCGTTACCCGCAGGACCTGTTCAAGGTCCAGCGCGAGCTGCTCACCCGCTACCACGTCACCGACGCCGCCCAGTTCTACAGCGGCAGTGACGCCTGGCAGGTGCCGGACGACCCGACCAACAAGGACAGCAGTGCGGTCCCGCCGTACTACCTGAGCCTGAAGATGCCGGGACAGAACGCCCAGCAGTTCTCGCTGACCACGACCTTCACGCCCAACGGGCGCCCGAACCTCGGGGCGTTCATGGCGGTGGACGCCGACGCGGCCAGTAAGGACTACGGCACGATAAGGCTGTTGAGAGTGACCTCCACGGTGAGAGGTCCACAACAGGTGCAGAGCGAGCTCAACAGCAACGCCGACGTCGCCGAGTTCGTCCGCAACCTCAGAGGCACGGACTCCGACATCGAGTACGGAAACCTGCTGACCGTGCCACTCAACGGCGGGTTCCTGTACATCGAGCCGGTGTACGCGCGCGGCGGCACGTCCAACTACCCGCTGCTGAGGAAGGTGGGCGTCGCCTACGGCGACCAGACCGTCTTCAAGGACACCCTCGCCGAAGGGCTGAACACGGTCTTCGGAGTGGACGGCGAGGACACCACCGAGCCACCACCCAAGGACGGTGAGACCCCGAAGCCACCGACGACGGGCGACACCGACCTGGCGAAGGCCATCGCCGACGCCGAGGATGCCTACACGGCCGGCGAGGAAGCGCTCAAGAAGGGCGACTGGGAGGCGTACGGCAAGGCCCAGGAGGACCTTCAGGACGCGCTCCAGCGCGCCTCCGAGGCCGAGCAGAAGGCCAGCTCGGCCAGTGGTGCCAACGGTGACGCCGACAAGGAAGCAAGCGGTCAACAGGACGGTGACCAGGGCAGTTGAGTAGTCCCACCCCGCGCCGTGGTACGGTTGCAACACAACGGCGCGGGGTGGAGCAGCTCGGTAGCTCGCTGGGCTCATAACCCAGAGGTCGCAGGTTCAAATCCTGTCCCCGCTACTGAAATTGAAGGACCCGGATCCTCAAAGGATCCGGGTCCTTCTACGTGTGCGGACCGTACCGGGATCGCGTGCGTGTGCCCATCGCTCATCAGTGCTGCTGCGGCGAAGGCTGCGCCATCCGCCTGGAGTTGGGAATTCTGTGTTTCACTTGTCTCTCTGTGGGCATGTCGACAAAACGCTGAAGTGACCTCACTGGCTGCGGTATACCAGGTGTACCCAGGTTGCAGGTGGTGCGACGATGGACGTTATGGGGGACAAGGCAACTCTGTTGGAGACAGGGCGGTTTGTGCAGCCTTCCGACCGGGACGAGACCGGCGAGGCTGCGGAGGAGGCGCGCCGACGACTCGCCGCGGAGGCGGGCGACGTCGAGGCGATGAGCGTTCTCGGAGCCATGCTGCTCCGCCGCGGTGATCTCGACGGGGCCGAGCCTCAGCTGCGCGCTGCCACGGCGGCCGGTGACCGGGCCGCCGCCAACAACCTGGGTGTCCTCCTGCACCAGCGTGGTTACGCGGAGGAGGCGGCCGGCTGGTGGCGGATCGCCGCCGTCGCCGGATCCGCGGCCGCCGCGCACGCGCTGGGCCGCCACCACCGCGAGCGCGGGGACGAGCCCGCCGCCGAGTACTGGCTGCGCCAGTCCGCCGAGCAGGGCCACGCCCTCGGTGCGTACGCGCTCGCCGACCTCCTGGAGCACCGCGGCGACGCCGGTGCCGTGGACTGGATGCGGGCTGCCGCCGAGCGGGGGCACCGCGAGGCGGCGTACCGGCTCGCGCGAACACTGGACCGCAAAGCCGTGCAGGCGGGCGAGGACGAGGGTGACAACGGTGTCGCGGCGACGATCGCCGCGCAGGCCGAGCAGTGGTACCGGCAGGCGGCCGCGCGCGGTCACCGGCGGGCCGCGCTGCACCTCGGAGCGATCCTGGAGAGGCGCGGGGAGCTCAAGGAGGCCGGGCGCTGGTACCTGACCTCCGCCAAGGACGGCGAGGCGCGGGCCGCCTGCGCGCTCGGGTTCCTGCTGCGGGACGCCGGCGACACCGAGAGCGCCGCCGTGTGGTGGCTGCGGGCCGCCCAGGACGGCGACGGGAACGCCGCCAACGCGCTCGGCGCGCTGCACGCCGAGCGGGGCGAGACCCAGACCGCCGAGCGGTGGTACCGGGCCGCGATGGACGCCGGCGATGTGAACGGTGCGTACAACCTCGGGCTGCTCTGCGCCGAGCAGACGCGGACCGCGCAGGCCGAGCAGTGGTACCGGCGCGCGGCGTACGCGGGACACCGGGAGGCCGCGAACGCGCTGGCCATTCTGCTGCTGCAGGTCGGTGACGCGTCCGGGGCCGAGCCGTGGTTCTCCAAGGCCGCGGAGGCCGGGAGCGTGGACGCCGCCTTCAACCTCGGGATCCTGCACGCCGGGAGGGGTGCGGACAAGACGGCCCTTCGGTGGTACGAGCGGGCCGCTGCCGCCGGGCACTCCGAGGCCGCGCTGCAGGTGGGGATCGCGCGCCTTCGGGACGGGGACGAGCGCGCTGCCGAGCGGCACCTTCGGTGTGCCGCGGGTGGGGGGAGCGCGGAGGCGGCCTATCGGCTGGCCACCGTGCTCGACGCGCGGCGGCCGCCTGCGCCCGCGCACGAGTTGGGGGAGCCGGCCACCGAGAAGAGCGAGTGCGAGGAGTGGTACGAGCGGGCTGCTTCCCAGGGGCATCGGCGGGCTCAGGTGCGGGTGGGGATGCTCGCCTCCGCGCGCGGGGATGTCGTGGATGCGGCTCGGTGGTACCGGGAGGCTGCCGAGGCGGGGTCTCGGAACGGGGCGTTCAATCTCGGGCTGTTGCTTGCCCGGGAGGGGAGCGAGCCGGAGGCTGCCCTGTGGTGGACTCGGGCCGCTGATGCGGGGCATGGGCGGGCGGCGTTGCGGCTTGCTCTCGTCTACGCGCGTCGGGGTGAGCTGGCGGAGGGGCAGCGGTGGGCCGATCGTGCGGTGTCGCTCGGGCCGGGAGAGGTTTCTGAGCGGGCGGCTCGGTTGCGGGATGCGTTGCGGCAGGAGTTGTCGGCGTGAGGGGTGGCGGGGGTGAGTTTTTCGCCCCCGCCGCCCTTACCCTCCCCCACTCTCGGCTTCGCTCGAGCGGGGGGACCCCCATCGTCCCTGACTCAGGGGCTCCGCCCCCGAAGCCCCGTATCGCGCTGCCGCGCTCGTCCTCAATCGCCGGACGGGCTGAGTGGGTGGGGGCTGATGGGGGTGGGTGGGTTGACCGTGGGTGGGTGGGAGATCGGCCTGAACGGCCTCGTCCTCAAGCGCCGGACGGGCTGAAAGTGTCGGCCCGGGGTGCGAAGGCGCCCTTTCAGGGGCGCGGGGAACTGCGCGACCAGCCACACACCACCCGCACCCAACACCAGACAGGCAACCCTTCACATCAGCCCTTCCCCGGCCTTTGAGGCGTGGGGATCCGGGCGCGGGGAACTGATTTGCACTGGTCGGCGCCGGTGACGTACTGTTCAGACATCGCCGCGGGGTGGAGCAGCTCGGTAGCTCGCTGGGCTCATAACCCAGAGGTCGCAGGTTCAAATCCTGTCCCCGCTACTGAAGGCCGAAGGCCCGGAACCAATGGTTCCGGGCCTTCGGTGTGTTCAGGGGTAAGGGATAGAGGCGTCGGATGTCGGGGCGTCGGGATGTTGAAAGCCCCGGCCTTCTTGTGGCCGGGGCTTCGAGGGGTCTTGAGGCCGGCCGTCAGGCCGCCGCGCAGTTCGGGCATACGCCTCGGTACGTCACCTCGACGCCCGAGACCGCGAAGCCGAAGCGCTCGGAGTCGGGGAGGTCCGCCAGCGGATTGCCGCCCGGGTGGACGTCCTTGATCGCGCCGCACTGGGCGCAGACCAGGTGGTGGTGCGGACTGTGCGCGTTCGGGTCGTACCGCTTCGCGCGCTTGTCCGTGGCGACTTCCAGCACCTCGCCGAGTGTGACCAGCTCACCCAGGGTGTTGTAGACGGTCGCCCTGGAGATCTCGGGCAGCTTGGTCACGGCCCTCGCGTGGACCTCGTCGGCCGTCAGATGGACGTGATCGCCGTCGAGGACCTCGGCCACGACACGCCGTTGCGCGGTCATGCGCCAGCCGCGTCCGCGCAGTCGTTCCAACAGGTCGCTCATATCACCAAGCCTAGCAGCAAAGAGGCCCAGTTTCCGAACAGGTGTGACTTTGGAGCACTCCTTGACTTAGACATTGTCTATTGTAGGATCGAGTTCGGCTTTGGCTGAGGGGGCGGGGTCAGCAGAGACCGGCAGAGATCAGCGAGGAATACCGCAGGAGGCGTACGTGACTCAGGGACCGCTTACGACGGAGGCCGGCGCGCCGGTGGCCGACAACCAGAACAGCGAGACCGCAGGCATCGGCGGCCCTGTTCTCGTCCAGGACCAGCTCCTCCTGGAGAAGCTCGCGCACTTCAACCGTGAGCGCATCCCGGAGCGTGTGGTGCACGCCCGTGGCGCCGGCGCCTACGGCACCTTCACGGTCACCGCGGACGTCAGCCGGTACACGCGCGCCCACTTCCTCTCCGAGGTCGGCAAGCGGACCGAGACCTTCCTGCGCTTCTCCACCGTGGCCGGCAACCTCGGTTCGGCCGACGCCGTCCGTGACCCGCGCGGCTGGGCGCTGAAGTTCTACACCGAAGAGGGCAACTACGACCTCGTCGGCAACAACACCCCGGTGTTCTTCATCAAGGACGCCATCAAGTTCCCCGACTTCATCCACACGCAGAAGCGCGACCCGTACACGGGCTCCCAGGAGGCCGACAACGTCTGGGACTTCTGGGGGCTCAGCCCGGAGAGCACCCACCAGGTGACCTGGCTGTTCGGCGACCGCGGCATCCCCGCCTCGTACCGCCACATGAACGGGTACGGCTCGCACACCTACCAGTGGAACAACGAGGCCGGCGAGGTCTTCTGGGTCAAGTACCACTTCAAGACCGACCAGGGCATCGAGAACCTGACCACGGCAGAGGCCGCGAGGATCGCCGGTGAGGACGCCGACTCGCACCAGCGCGATCTGCGCGAGTCGATCGAGCGCGGCGACTTCCCGACCTGGACCGTGCAGGTGCAGATCATGCCGGCGGCCGACGCGGCGACGTACCGCTTCAACCCGTTCGACCTCACCAAGGTGTGGCCGCACGAGGACTACCCGCCGATCGAGATCGGCAGGCTGGAGCTCAATCGCAATCCGGCGAACGTCTTCGCGGAGGTCGAGCAGAGCGTCTTCTCGCCCGCGCACTTCGTGCCCGGCATCGGGCCCTCGCCCGACAAGATGCTCCAGGGCCGCCTGTTCGCGTACGGCGACGCCCACCGCTACCGCGTCGGCGTCAACGCCGACCACCTGCCGGTGAACCGTCCGCACGCCACCGAGGCGCGTACGCACTCGCGTGACGGTTTCCTGTACGACGGCCGCCACGGGGGTGCCAAGAACTACGAGCCGAACAGCTTCGGCGGCCCGTTCCAGACGGAGCGGCCGCTGTGGCAGGCGACCGCGAACTTCACGGCCGGCACCGGCAACCACGAGGCCCCGGTCCACTCCGAGGACGACGACTTCGTGCAGGCGGGCAACCTCTACCGCCTGATGTCCGAGGACGAGAAGGGCCGTCTGATCGACAACCTCGCGGGCTTCATCGCCAAGGTCTCGCGCGACGACATCGCCGAGCGTGCGATCGACAACTTCCGTCAGGCCGACGGAGACTTCGGCAAGCGGCTGGAAGCCGCGGTCCAGGCCCTGCGCGGCTGACGCCGGCACTGGAACGCTTGTCGTCGAAGAGCGGGCCGGATCTCCCGTACCGGAGATCCGGCCCGTTCGCCTTCCGGGTCGGTCGGGTCTCCAACTGTGCTCAAGGACAGTCGGGTTGAAGCAGAGCTGCGCTCAGGCCGGGGCGTGCTGTCGCAGCGGTGCCCAGCAGCGGATGATGTCGCGGACCGAGACGATGCCGACCGGCTCGTCGTGGTCGAGGACGACGAGGTGGCGGAAGCCGCCGTGGGTCATGGCGAGCGACGCCTCCTCCAGCGTCCAGGTCGGGGCGGCGAACACCACGTCGGTGGTCGTGTGGGCGTGGGCCCGCTCGGCGTCCGGGCTCTGGCCCAGGCCTACGGAGTTGAGGATGTCGCGCTCGGTGAGAATGCCGAGCCCGCCTTCGTCGGGGTCGAGAACCACGGCCGCGCCGACGCGGCGTGCGGACATCAGCGCGGCGGCCTGCCGGAGGGTGTGAGCGGGTCCGATGGTGAGGACCACCGTGCTCATGGCGTCGCGGACGAGCATGGACGGAGCCACCTCCTACGAATCCGTTAGTTAACGGATTCACAAGTTCACAAGTGGGGGGACTCTCAGAGTCGCAGTTAAAGAGACGGTCAACAAGAGGGCGCGTGCAGGCGATATTTGGGGCGCTTTCCCGCCCGTCAGTGCCTCAACTGCCCCCAGGCGCCTCAGTAGCGCTGGTTCAGATAACCCAGCAGCTCGTCGTGGAGGATGCCGTTCGACGCGGCCGCGTTGCCGCTGTGCGGGCCAGGGCGGCCGTCGAGGCCCGTGAAGGAGCCGCCCGCCTCGGTCACGATGATCGCGGTCGCCGCCATGTCCCACAGCGACAGTTCGGGCTCCGCGCAGATGTCGACCGCGCCTTCGGCGACCATCATGTACGGCCAGAAGTCGCCGTACGCGCGCGTGCGCCACACCTCGCGGGTCAGGTCGAGGAAGCCGTCGAGCAGGCTGCGCTCCTCCCAGCCGCTCAGCGAGGAGTACGCGAAGGACGCGTCCCGCATGCGCGAGACCTGGGAGACCTTGAGCCGCGATGCGGACGACAGACTGCGGCCGGTGAACGCGCCGTGGCCCTTCGCCGCCCACCAACGGCGGCTCAGCGCGGGCGCGGAGACCACACCGACGACCGGCTGGTAGCCGCCCTCGCTCGCCTCCATCAGCGCGATGAGCGTGGCCCAGACGGGCACGCCGCGTACGTAGTTCTTGGTGCCGTCGATCGGGTCGATCACCCAGCGGCGGGGGCCCGTGCCCTCGACGCCGTACTCCTCGCCGAGGATCGCGTCCCGCGGCCGTGCCCGTTGGAGGTGGCCGCGGATCAGCTCCTCGGCGGCCTTGTCGGCCTCGCTCACCGGGGTCATGTCCGGCTTGGTCTCGACCTTGAGGTCGAGCGCCTTGAACCGGTCCATCGTCGCGGCGTCGGCGGCGTCCGCCAGGACATGGGCGAGGCGCAGGTCATCGCGATAGTCGGGCATGAGCGAACCGTATCTTCCGGGTCGCTCCGCGGGGAACGGGGGAGACCGGGGGTTGTGTTACAGGTGCGGGTCGGATGCGCCGGCCGCACCCCCCTGTGGCCGGTCGCACCCCGCGACGAGCCGCGGTTCGGCACGGCCGCGCGCCCCTTGGCGGCGCTTGGCGCCCCCTGGTCGTGTCGCGAACCCTTGACAGTGCCTCCGTGCGCGTCAACTCTGAAGCGCAGAGCCGATCGCCCCCGGGAGGCGACGATGCCTGCAGCGCGGGAATCCCTACTGGACGCCGCCCACACGGCACTCGGACGCCGTTCGTGGTCCGCCGTGCGGATGGTCGACGTGGCCGCCGCGGCCGGGGTTTCCCGGCAGACCCTCTACAACGAGTTCGGGAGCAAGGACGGGCTCGCGCGTGCGCTCGTACGGCGGGAGGCCGATGCGTATCTCGCCGGGGTCGAGCGGGCTCTGGTGAGCCGTGCGGAGCCGCGGGAGCGGTTGGCCGCGGCCGCAGAGTGGACGGTGTCGGCGGCCCGGGGGAACGCCCTGGTGCGGGCGATGCTCACGGGGTGCTGGGCGGAGCGGCTGCCCTCGCCCACCCTGTCCGCGGTGCCGTCCTCGTCGGCCGTGCCCGCTCAGCGGAGGGCCGATGGGCCGTTGCCGTCGCCGGGGGACTTCGTGGGGCTGGGGCGGGACCGGGCCGTCGCGTCGCTGGCCGTGCCCGGGGCGCCGAAGTCCGAGGCTTCGGAGTTGGCCCGGGCCTGTGAGCTCGTGGTGCGGCTGGGGGTGTCGTGCGTGCTCGCCCCTGCCGGGGAGGGCGGAACGGCGGGGATGGTTCGGGACGCTCTGACGACTGTGCGGTCGGTGAGTTGAGCGCGACTGCGGGTGGGCGGGCACGGACCGATCAGTGCTCGGTGGCCAGTGACCGGTGGTCCTAGTGGGACGAGCCCGACAACTGCAGGCCGATGACTCCTATGATCACCAGGGAGATCGAGACGATCTTCAGGGTGGAGACCAGGTCGTCCAGGAAGATCATGCCGTAGATGGCGGTGCCGGCCGCGCCGATGCCTGTCCAGACCGCGTACGCGGGGCCCACGTCGAGCTTCTTGAGGGACAGGGTGAGGAGGCCGAAGCTGCCCAGGGCGAAGATGCAGAAGGCCACTGTGGGCCAGAGTCTCGTGAAGCCGTGGGAGAGCTTGAGGCAGACGGCGAAACCCGTCTCCAGGAGCCCCGCAACGACAACCAGCAGCCACGCCATGTGATGCCCTCCCACGCTCCGTGACCGCTTCGTCTCGCTTGCATCCCGCTTGGTGCGATTATGCCTTTACCGTCGCAGCGGGGATGCAAACAACACTGAGGTCAAACGGAGATCGGTCGGAGATCGACTGGAGATCAGCCGCAGATCAGTCCCCCTCGCGCCGTTCGCGCGTGGAGAGCAGCCGGCGCAGCGAGTAGAGGCGGGCCGGATCCGCGTGCCCCTCGGCCACCCACGCGTCCAGTGCGCAGTCCGGCTCGTCGTGGCTGCACGCGCGCGGACAGCCCTCGGTGCCGGGCTCCAGGTCGGGGAAGGCCTTGATGACGCGGGACGGGTCCACGTGGTGCAGGCCGAAGGACCGTACGCCCGGCGTGTCGACGACCCAGCCGTCGTTGTCGGGCAGGGGGATCGCGCGAGCCGATGTCGTGGTGTGCCGGCCTCGGCCGGTGACCGCGTTGACCACACCCGTCGAGCGTCGCCGTTCCCGCGACACGAGCGCGTTGACGAGCGTCGTCTTGCCGACACCCGAGTGACCCACGAACGCCGTGATCTTGCCGTCCAGTTGCTTGTGCACGCGGTCCAGCGCCTCGCCGCTCTCCAGCTCCTGACGGCTCGTCACCACGTACGGGACGCCCAACGCCCCGTACATCTCCAGGAGTTCGTCGGGCGGGGCCAGGTCCGACTTCGTCAGGACCAGCAGGGGGTCCAGACCGCCGTCGTACGCCGCCACCAGACAACGGTCGATGAGGCGCGGGCGGGGCTCGGGGTCGGCCAGGGCCGTGACGATGGCCAGCTGGTCGGCGTTGGCGACGACCACACGCTCGTACGGATCGTCGTCGTCGGCCGTGCGGCGCAGCACGGAGGTGCGCGGCTCGATGCGGACGATGCGGGCCAGGGTGTCCTTCTCGCCGGACAGGTCGCCGACGATGGCCACCCGGTCGCCGACGACCGCGGCCTTGCGGCCCAGTTCGCGGGCCTTCATCGCCATGACGACCCGGTCGTCCACCAGGCAGGTCAGGCGGCCCCGGTCGACGGTGAGGACCATGCCCTCGACCGCCTCCTCGTGCTTGGGGCGGATGTTCGTACGAGGCCGGTTGCCCTTGCGGTTCGGGCGCTGGCGGATGTCGTCCTCGTCGGTGTTCTTGCCGTATCGGCGCATGATCCTGGTCCGCCCGTCAGTTCCCGAGCATTCCGGCCCACAGATCGGGGAAGTCCGGCAGGGTCTTCGCCGTCGTCGCCACGTTCTCGATCCGTACGTCGTCGACCGCGAGGCCGATGATCGCGCCCGCGGTGGCCATGCGGTGGTCGTCGTACGTGTGGAAGACCCCGCCGTGCAGCCGGCGCGGGCGGATGTGGAGGCCGTCGGCGGTCTCGGTGACGTCGCCGCCCAGTTCGTTGATCTCCTTGGTGAGCGCGGCCAGCCGGTCCGTCTCGTGCAGGCGCAGATGGGACACGCCGCGAAGGGTGGAGGGGGAGTCGGCGAGGGCCGCCACCGCCGCGATGCCCGGGGTCAGCTCGCCGACCTCGCTCAGGTCCACGTCGATGCCGTGGATCGAGCCGGAGCCGGTGAACTCCAGGCCCCGGTCGGTCAGTTCGCAGGAACCGCCCATCTCGGTGAAGATCTCACGCAGCTTGTCACCGGGCTGGGTGGTGCGGACCGGCCAGTCCGGGACGACGATCCTGCCGCCGGTGACCAGGGCCGACGCCAGGAACGGCTGGGCGTTCGACAGGTCCGGCTCGATTGTCAGGTCGCGGCCGAGGAGCGCGCCCGGCGTGACCCGCCAGACGTTCGGCTCGCCGCCCGACTCCGGGGTGTCCACCTGGGCACCGATCGAGCGCAGCATGTCGACGGTCATCCGGATGTGCGGCATGGAGGGGAGCCTCGAACCGGTGTGCCGGACCTCCACGCCCTGGTTGAAGCGCGGGCCGGACAGCAGGAGCGCCGAAACGAACTGGGACGACGAGGACGCGTCGATCTCCACCGGGCCGCCCTCCAGCGCCCCGGAGCCGTGCACGGTCAGCGGCAGCGCGCCGCGGCTGTCGTCGTCGATACGGGCGCCGAGGGCGCGCAGCGCGTCGATCACTCCGTGCAGGGGGCGCTCGTACGAACGCGGGTCGCCGTCGAACCGGATGGGGCCGTCCGCGAGGGCGGCGACCGGGGGCAGGAACCGCATCACCGTGCCGGCGTTGCCGACGTCGACCGTCGCCGGGCCGTGCAGGCCCGAGGGGATGACACGCCAGGCCTCGCCGGAGCCGTCGGGGCCGACGCCCTCCTCGATGCCCACGCCCATCGCACGCAGGGCGCCGGCCATCAGGAGGGTGTCGCGGGAGCGGAGGGGGCGGCGCAGCCAGCCGGGCTCCGCCGCGAGGGCGGCGAGGACGAGGGCGCGGTTGGTGACCGACTTGGACCCGGGCACGTGGACCGTCGCGTCGACGGCTCCGCTCGCGTGCGGGGCGGGCCAGAGGGCGGTGTGTGCGGCGTTAACGGGCATGCCCTCACTTTAATGGGGGTTCGCTCTGCTGGGTTTGGCCGGGAACGTGGGTCGTGGGTCGGCTGCGGGTGCGTTGTGGCTGGTCGCGCCCACGCGGCGGAGCCGCATATCGACACAGCCCCGCGCCCCTAATGGGGCGCAGCCCCATCGGGTGCCTCACAGCCCCAGCAGCCACCTGCCCCCGCCCAGCAGTGAGCACAGGGACACCGTGTGGAACAGGAAGAGCCACAGGCCTGCCGGGACGTGGGTCAGGCGGGAGAGCTGGTCGGCGTCGGAGTCGCCGGCTCCGCCGCGGCTGCGCTTCATCTGGAGTTCGAAGGCCGGGCGGACGCCGCCGAGGAGGAGGAACCAGACGACGGCGTAGGCGAAGGCGGCCTGGACCTGGGGGCCGGCCAGCCAGGAGACCACCACGAACGTGCCGCCGGTGAGGAGGACCGTGAGGGCGCCGTACGCGTTGCGGATCATCACCAGCATCGCCACGAGGAGCAGGGTGGCCAGCCACAGCAGGGCGGTGATGTGGCCCGCGGCCAGGAGCGCGGCGCCGCCGAGGCCGAGCAGCGGGGGAGCGGTGTAGCCGGAGGCCGCCGTGAGGATCATGCCGAGGCCGGTCGGCTTGCCGCGGCTGACGGTGAGGCCGCTGGTGTCGGAGTGCAGCCTGATACCGCTGAGGCTGCGGCCCGTGAGCAGTGCCACCAGACCGTGGCCGCCCTCGTGCGCGATGGTGATGGCGTTGCGCGAGAGCCGCCATATGTTGTGCGGGACGATCACGGCCAGTGCGGCGGCCATCGTGGCTACGACCACCCAGGTGTCCGGGTCGGGCTGGCTCCCGAAGACCTCGTCCCAGAGGGTGGCCAGCGAGGTGGCGGCGATGCTGTCCATTGTGGGTGAGGGCTCCTCTGGCTGGCTCGGAATCTGGCAGTGTTGCACGTATGTGCGGACGGTATGCAGCGAGTCGTGGACCCGAGGATCTCGCAGGAATCTTTGAGATCGAGAAGTGGGAGCCGGAGGAGGCTCTGGCCCCCGATTTCAACGTGGCTCCCACCAAAGAGGTCTACGCGGTCCTGGACCGTCCTCTTAAGGACGCGGAAGACCCGAAGCCGGTTCGGCAGCTGCGCACGCTGAAGTGGGGCCTCGTCCCGTCCTGGTCGAAGACCCCCGAGGGCGGCGCCCGGATGATCAACGCCCGGGCCGAGACCGTCCACGAGAAGCCCTCGTACCGGCGGGCCTTCGCCACCCGGCGCTGCATCATCCCCGCCGACGGCTACTACGAGTGGGTGACCGGGACCGGTGAGCGTGATCTGGAGGTCGAGGGCAAGAAGAAGCGGCCGCGCAAGCAGCCGTACTTCGTGCTCCCCGCCGACGGGTCCGTCTTCGCGATGGCCGGGCTGTACGAGTTCTGGCGTGACAAGACGCTGCCCGACGACCATCCGCGGGCCTGGTGGGTGACGTGCTCCGTCATCACCACGGACGCCGAGACCTCGCCGCTCGCCGTCGGACCGGAGGAGGGGCCGCGCGCGCTGGCCGACATCCACCCGCGCATGCCGCTCATGCTCACCCCGGACCGCTGGGACTCCTGGCTCGACCCGTCCCGTACGGACGTCGAGGGCCTGCGCTCCCTGCTCGCGCCGCCCCCGGAGGGGCTGATGCGGGCGTACCCCGTCTCCACGGCCGTGAGCAATGTCCGCAACAACGGCCCGGAGCTGCTGAAGGAGCTGGAGGGGCCCGAAGAGGGCACACTCTTCTGACGTGACGGATCATGTGACGGAGATCATCGAGACCATCGACACCGACGCGGGTACTGCCCGGGTCACCTGGCACCGGGCGAGGAAGGCGCGGCTGGTGCTGGCCGTCAGCCATGGCGCCGGCGGCGGGATCGAGGCGCGGGACCTCCGGGCGCTCGCCGCGGAGCTGCCCGCGCACGGTGTGAGCGTGGCCCTCGTCGAGCAGCCCTGGCGGGTGGCGGGCAAGAAGCTCGCGCCCGCACCGAAGACGCTGGACGTGGGATGGCGGGGCATCTGGCCCGTCCTGGTGAAGCCCGGGCTGCCGGTGATCGCGGGCGGACGAAGCGCCGGAGCCCGCGTCGCCTGCCGCACGGCCACAGAACTCGGCGCCCACGCCGTCCTCGCGCTCAGCTTCCCCCTCCACCCGCCGGGCAAGCCGGAGAAGTCCCGCGCCGACGAACTGCTCGGGGCCGGGGTGCCCACGCTCGTCGTCCAGGGCGGCAACGACCCGTTCGGCAGGCCCGAGGAGTTCCCGGAGGGCGCGTACGGGATGGTCGAGGTGCCGTACGGCGATCATGGCTTCGCCGTGCCGAAGCGTGCCCCTCTGGACCTGGACCAGGCGCTGAAGGTCATCACCGACGGCGTACTGAAGTGGACCTCGTCACTCGGGTGACGCGTGGACCTCATCACTCGGGTGACCCCCGGGAATGCTGAGCCCCGGGCCACTGTTGTGCGGATCAGACGGCACGACGAGTGCTGTGAGAAGTCGCATGAGAGGAAGTCCGCCGCATGGGTTCGACCATCTGCCCGCCCGTCTCCCGCCACCACCCTGTGGACGGGCTGCGCCCGGCAGATTCTGATTCGAGCCGTAGCAGCAGCGCTGACCTGGAGTGGTCGGTTCTGCATGCGGCAAAGACCACCCCTATTCGGGCGGCGGCCGGGCCGGATCGTCGTCTATCCTCCGATTCTGGTGGGACCGGTTTCGGTCCTGCCCAGACTCTGGAGGAGGTGGGTCCGGTCACAGGGACCGACGCAGGGACCGAAAACGGCCAGGCGGAGCAGCCCGAGGGCCCGGGCAGCGGCGAGTCGACCGCCGAGCGCAGTGCGCGCTTCGAGCGGGACGCGCTGGAGTTCCTCGACCAGATGTACTCGGCCGCTCTGCGCATGACGCGGAACCCGGCCGACGCCGAGGACCTGGTGCAGGAGACGTACGCCAAGGCGTACGCGTCCTTCCACCAGTTCCGTGAGGGCACCAACCTCAAGGCGTGGCTGTACAGGATCCTCACCAACACCTTCATCAACTCGTACCGCAAGAAGCAGCGCGAGCCCCAGCGGTCCGCCGCCGAGGAGATCGAGGACTGGCAGCTCGCGCGCGCCGAGTCGCACATGTCGACCGGTCTGCGCTCCGCCGAGTCGCAGGCGCTCGACCACCTGCCCGACTCGGACGTCAAGTCGGCGCTGCAGGCGATCCCCGAGGAATTCCGCATCGCCGTCTACCTCGCTGACGTAGAGGGCTTTGCGTACAAGGAGATCGCGGACATCATGGGGACACCCATCGGTACGGTGATGTCCCGGCTGCACCGGGGCCGCCGCCAGCTGCGCGGCATGCTCGAGGACTACGCGAAGGACCGCGGCCTGGTCCCGGCGGGCGCCGGGGAGTCGGACGGAACGAAAGGCTCGGGCTCATGAGCTGCGGAGAGCCGCACGAGACGGACTGCAGTGAAGTACTCGATCATCTCTACGAGTTCCTCGACCGGGAGATGCCGGATGCCGACTGCACCAAGTTCGAGGTGCACTTCGAGGAGTGCTCCCCGTGCCTGGAGAAGTACGGTCTGGAGCAGGCCGTGAAGAAGCTGGTCAAGCGGTGCTGCGGCCATGACGACGTGCCGACCGACCTGCGGGCCAAGGTCATGGGCCGTATCGAGCTGATCCGCTCCGGCGAGACCGTGCCCGAGCACGACGTCACCGTCGCGGACGTCCGCGGCGCGGCCACCGAGGGCTGAGAACCGCCCCGGTCCGTGTCTCCGCGCTGCCGGTCCTGAGGCCGGCCCCGGTCGCCAAGCTGCCCGCGGCCGGACCGGGTTGACCGGTCCGGCCGCGGGCAGCGGCGTGTCCGACGTCCGGGCGGTTTCAGATCTCCAGGCCGTTCTCGATCCGCTTCAGGCTGTGCCGGGCCAGTGCCAGGTTGCTGCGGGAGCGGTCGAGCGCGAGGTAGAGGAAGAGCGTGCCGCTGCTGCTGCCGAGCGGGCGGATCAGGTGGTACTGCTTGCCCAGCGTGATCAGGATGTCCTCGATGGCGTCGTCCATGGCCAGCGACGCCAGCGTGCGCATCTTCGAGCGCACCACCTCGGTGTTGCCCGCGGCGGCGAGTTCGAGGTCGAGCGACGGTCCGCCCCCGAGCGTGCCGAGCGACATTCCGCTTTCGTAGTCGACGAGGGCGATGCCGATGGCCCCGTCCACGGTCATGGCTTCCTTGAGTGCGGTCTCGATGTTCACGTTGCCCCAATTCCTCAGTGACGCTGACGGTTGTTGCTCGTACAACTACGATCGAACACACGTGGCTTGTGCGTCACAAAACATCAAATTTGTTACCTGTTGCGTTAGTTGATGTTCAAAGTACTGTGCGACGTTCGGACGTGAAGGGGGAAACGGGGAAATGACAACGGCCGTTGAAGCCTCCCTGGCCCGGCTCCTCGAATCCCCCGGGGTCACCGGTGTCGCCCTGGTCGACGCGGTCACGGGCCTCACCTACGGGGTGGCCGGGGACTCGGAGGAGGCCGCGGGCGGCGCGGAGTGCGCCGAACTCGCCGCGCTCATCGTCGAACGGCTCGGACAGGCGGGCGCCGAGGGGGAGTTGGAGAGCGTGATCATGACCAGCGCCCGGCGCCACCAGGTGCTGCTCGCGGTGACACGGCCGGCCGGTGACCCCCTGCTGCTGGCGGCGGGCATGGACCGGGAGCGGGCCAACCTGGCGCTCGCCACGCGGAGTCTGGGCGACCGCGTCGCAGAGGTGCTCGCATGACGGAAACCCCGGCGCGCAATCTGCCCGCGCTTCTGCAGGGGCTGCACGAGGAGGGCTTCACCGGCACGGTGCGGGTCTCCGGCGCCCCGGGCGGAACGATTCATCTGAGGGACGGTCTGATCGGCGCGGTCGAGACACCGGGCGCGCCGACCGCCACATCGGTCCTGCTGACGCCGGGCCGTATCGACGACGAGGCCTGGCTGGCCGCGTGTGCGGCGGAGCGTGACATGGACCGGCTGGGCGGGCAGTTGGTGGCCGCGGGCCTGATCGGCGCCGCCGAACTGGAGGTCGTGTGCACCGCGGCCGTGTTCGACGCGGCCTTCGCCATGGCGCTCGGCCCGCCCGGCAGTTGGACGCTGAGCGACCCCGAGCCCACCCTCCTCGCCGTGCCCGGTGTGGAACCGCGGCGGCTGACCGAGGAGACCACGCGGCGGATGGCGCAGTTGTCCGGTCCGTGGGGGGCACCGGGAGAACTCGCGCGCGTGCGGCCCACACCGGTTCCGGGCCCCGGGCCGGGCCGCTGGCTGCCGGACCGCCATCAGTCCGTGCTGAACACCGTCAACGGGCGCCGTACGGCCCGGGACATCGCCTTCACG
This sequence comes from Streptomyces sp. ActVer, assembly GCF_027270795.1. Classification (NCBI taxonomy): domain Bacteria; kingdom Bacillati; phylum Actinomycetota; class Actinomycetes; order Kitasatosporales; family Streptomycetaceae; genus Streptomyces; species Streptomyces sp. ActVer. Next base: position 2,942 of record NZ_JAPWHT010000122.1, on the reverse strand, counting down.
CTCGGCCGCGGCCTCTACGCGGTCATGCTCGACCTGACCCGACTGGAGGCTCTGGAACTCGTCCGGTGGGACGGGGGCAGGGAACCCGGCGGCAGGCCGAGCACCGCGCCGCGCGTACTGCCCGAACGGCGCGCCGCGACGCCGCAGCCGTCGAGGTCGGGCGCCGGGTCAGGGTCAGCGTCCGGGTTCGGGTCGCAGTCCAAGGCCGAACCACTGCCGAGGCGCAGGCCCGGCGGTGCGTCGAGGGTGGGAGAAGGCCCGGCACGGGAGGGTCCGGCGGGCCAACGGCCCGCGGGAGGAAGCAATGCTTTTGCCGCAGGGAAGGACGGGGGGACGGGGGGGTAGTGAGTTCACGCAGACGTCGGGCAGCGATGCGCCGACGGAGCACGGAGGCCGAAGCGAGGCGGGCCGCGAAACGGCGGACGCGAGGACCGGACGCGGACGCCCCACAGGCGCGGCCCGGCCACTCTGCCGAACCCGGCACTCCATCACAGGTTCCACAGGCACCGCAGAGCCAAGAGGCGCCGCAGGTGCAACAGGTCCCGCAGGTGCAACCGGCACCGCCGTCCCTGCCGTTACCCCCGGTCGGCAGACCGCCGCTGCCCGTGCGGGGCGCCGCGGCCTCGTCGTCCGGGGCCGACGGGGACACCGCCGGTGAGTCCCCGGGGGCGCAGCCGTTCGTCCTCCCCATGCTCTCGCCGGAGGACCTGGCCGCCGACCAACCCTCCATCGACATGCTTCGACGTGTCCGCCGGGGCCTGACGGGACTGCCGGAATCCGACTGACCCCTTGGAACGCACCAGTTGGACCGTACCAGGATTGCATATGCCTTTAGCAAGGAGCTCGTCATGAGTGAACAGCCGCCGCCCAGTCCCCTGACGGAGATCCTGACCTCGCTGCGGGACCGGGTGATGGGGATATCCCAGAGCGTTCTGTCCACGGCGGACGGCCTCCTCGTCGTCCACGACTCGGACTCCGTCCATCCCGAGTCCGTCGCCGCGCTGGCCGCCGCGACGCTCGGCGTGGGGCGGCGGATGGCGGACCAGGCGGGCGTCGGCGCGCTCCGCGAGGTGGTGGCGAGGTGCGGCTCCGGACACGTCATCGTCATGGCGGTCGGCGACCGGGCACTGCTGACCGTGATGGGGGACGACGGCCTCGACATCCCCGCGTTCCAGCGCGAGTCACCGGCGACCGTGGAGCAGCTGAGCCGGGCGCTCGCGGCCGATGTGGCGCACTGACGGCTTCGACGAGGCTCTGACGACCCTCTGACGACGCAGCACCCCGCGCCCACCCGGCTCACTCGAACGGGCGAATCTGCCTCCTGGGCCCGTCGAATCGTTCCATGCCTCCCCCGAGCCGTGCCCGGCCGCCCTATCGTCCATGTCCCAAGGCCTGTACGGGGCTTGTGCCGGAGCCGCCCCGCCCGGTCGGCCGACAGGGGCCGGGCCACAGGGAAGGGGACGCCATGCGGCCGGTTTCGCCGTGGGCGCGTGTCTACGTCGTCTGCACCGCGCTCGGAGCGGCGTGCTGTGCCCTCCAGATGCCGGCCACGCACGCCCCGTGGGGTGCGGTGCTGCTCTTCGCGGGGCTCTGCGCGGGGTGCGAAGGGCTCGCCGGAAGCCGGTTCGCGGCGGGCCGCACACCCGAGGGCGCGGGGGTGGCCGGGGAACCGGGCGGTTCCCCCAGGTGGCACACGCCCGTGATCCTCGCCGCGGCCTTTCTGCTGCCGCCTCCGGCCGCGGCGCTCGTGGCCCTGCCGGGGGCGCTGCTGACCCGGGTCGAGCAGCGGCCGCGATGGCTGCGCCAGGTGTGGCGGGCCGGACAGCTCGCACTCGCGGCATGGGTCGCCTCGTGGGTGCACTGGGCGCTGGACGGGCGGGACGCGGTCCTCTCGTCCCACTTCCCCTACGTCCTCGTGACCGCCGGCGCGGCCGTCGTGGCGTTCTGCCTGGTGCTGACCGTGCTCGACGGCGGGATCCTGGTGCTCGCCGAGCGGGTGCCCGTACGGAGTGCCTGGCGCGGCCTCTTCCTCCGCTCGCTCGCCCCCGTCGCCGTGCACGGGCTCGCCGGGCTGATGATGGCGGTGCTCTGGCGCAGTCCGTACGGGCCGGTCTCCGCGCTGCTCGTGCTGTTGCCGATGTACGTGTCGTGGTGGGTGTTCGCCCAGTACCACCGGGAACGCGCCGCCCACCAGGCGACCATCCGGGCGCTCGTGCAGGCCGTCGACATCAAGGACGGGTACACGCGCGGGCACAGCGAGCGGGTGGGGCAGGCGTCGATGGTGATCGCGCGCGAACTGGGCATGGACGACGAGCGGGCCGAGGTGCTCAGGTTCGCCGGGATCCTCCACGACGTCGGCAAACTCGGGGTCCCCACACGGCTGTTGCGCAAGGACGGGCCGCTGACGCCCGAGGAGCGGCGGGTGATCGAACTGCATCCCGAGTACGGGCACGAGATGGTGCGCGGGATCGGGTTTCTGGGGGAGGCCAGGTCGGCGATCCTGCACCACCACGAGCGGCTGGACGGGAGCGGGTATCCGTACGGGCTCAAAGGGGGCCAGATTCCGGAGTTCGCGCGGGTGGTGGCGGTCGCGGACGCCTTCGACGCGATGACGTCCACCCGGTCGTACCGTCGGGCGCGGCCTGTAGCGGCCGCGCTGGAGGAGCTGGAGCGGTGTGCGGGGGCGCAGTTCGATCCGCGGATGGTGGAGGCGCTGGTGCGGGGGTTGGGGCGACAGGGGTGGCGCCCCGTTGTCACGGCGGACGAGACGCCGCTGCGCGGCGAGCCTTACCCACCCGCTCCGCCCGTTTCCAGCACGCCACCAGGTCAACGCAACAGCCTCGACGGAACCAGACCATGAGGGCCCCCGGCAACACCGCGCCCTCACAAGCCACCGGCCACCACGCCCGCCGCCGGGCACCCCCCCCCCCCCGCCGCCCCCC
>NZ_JAPWHT010000121.1:0-24273 GCF_027270795.1 Streptomyces sp. ActVer | reverse complement strand
GGCGGTCGCCGCCACCGGGTCGGGCGGCGCCACCAGCGCACCGAGCGCCACGGCCGCGGCGATCGGCAGGCCGGGCACGATCGCATGCGCGACCACGGCCACCACGGCGGTCGTGACGAACACCAGCGCCACGGCGAGCAGGAAGATCGGCCGTTTGTTGGCCGTGAACTGCCGCCAGGAGGTGCGCCGTACGGCGGCGTACAGCAGCGGTGGGAGCAGCGCGGGCAGAATCAGCTCGGGTGGAATGTCCACGTTCGGTACGAAGTCGAGGACGGCCAGCACGATACCGAGCAGCGTCATCAGCACCGGCGAGGGAAGCCCGAGGCGGTCCCCCAGCGGGACGCTCAGCACAGCCCCGAGCAACATCACGAACAACAGGGCCAACTGATCCACGGTCAGCGCTCCGGACTGGGTCTAGACGATCAAGAACAACCAGACCCCAAGCGTGCCACTCAACCCCAGCGGCGCCCCTTCAAGGGGCGCGGGGAACTGCGCAGTCTTTTAGGGGCGCGGGGAACGGCGCAATCCTTTAGGGGCGCGGGGAACTGCGCAACCAGCCCCCACCGCCCCGCAGCCAAACCCTCAACCGAACCCCAGCCGCCCTAAAGCCCTCGCCGCATCGCAAGATGCGCGATCCCCGCATCGAAGAACTCCGGCCCGTAAGCCACATACCCCAGCCGCTCATAAAAACCGAGCGCATGCGTCTGCGCGTGCAGATCCACCGCGGTCAGCCCACGCGCGCGTGCCGCGTCCTCGATGCCCCGCACGAGCGCGACCCCGACACCCAGCCCACGCGCGGTCTTGAGGACGGCGAGCCGCCCCAGGGACCCGACACCGGGCTCACCGCCGGTCTTGGCGGCCGCCACCTCGCCGTACAGCAACCGCCCCGCACCGAACGGCAGCCCGTCCTCGCGCACGGCGAGAACATGCACCGCATCGGCGTCGTACGCGTCGTACTCGAGGTCCTGAGGGACCCCCTGCTCGACGACGAAGACCTCCTTGCGCACCGCGAAACAGGCCTCACGGTCGGCGGGGTCCCCGGCCACACGCACCACGTAGGACGACGGGCTCATGCGTAGCTTTCCTCCCGGACGCGGTCCAGCGCCTGCTGCAGGTCCTCGGCGTAGCCGCTCTCGAACTCGACCCACTGGCCGTCCCCGGGGTGCTCGAAGCCGAGCTTCACGGCCTGCAGCCACTGCCGGGTGAGCCCGAGCCGCTTGGCGAGCGTCGGGTCCGCGCCGTACGTCAGGTCACCGACGCAGGGGTGCCGGTGGGCCGACATGTGGACGCGGATCTGGTGCGTACGCCCGGTCTCCAGCTTGATGTCGAGCAGCGAGGCCGCGCGGAACGCCTCGATCAGGTCGTAGTGGGTCACGGAGGGCTTGCCCTCCGCCGTGACCGCCCACTTGTAGTCGTGGTTCGGGTGCCGGCCGATGGGGGCGTCGATCGTGCCGCTGGTCGGGTCCGGGTGGCCCTGGACGAGCGCGTGGTAGCGCTTGTCGACCGTGCGCTCCTTGAACTGGCGCTTCAGCGACGTGTACGCGTACTCCGACTTGGCGACCACCATCAGGCCCGACGTGCCCACGTCCAGGCGGTGCACGATGCCCTGGCGCTCCGAGGCGCCCGAGGTCGAGATCCGGTACCCGGCGGCGGCGAGCCCGCCGATGACGGTCGGCCCCGACCAGCCGGGGCTGGGATGCGCGGCGACACCGACCGGCTTGACGATCACGACCACGTCGTCGTCGTCGTGCACGATCTCCATGCCCTCGACGGGCTCGGCGACGATCTGCACGGGCGCGGGCGCCTGCGGCATCTCGACCTCCAGCCAGGCGCCGCCGTGCACCCGCTCGGACTTACCGACCACCGAGCCGTCGACCGTGACCTTCCCCGCCGCGGCAAGCTCGGCGGCCTTCGTGCGGGAGAAGCCGAACATGCGGGAGATGGCGGCGTCGACACGCTCGCCCTCCAGGCCGTCGGGCACGGGCAGGTTACGGATCTCGGGACTGGTGCTCACCCGTCGAGTATGCCGGACAGGTCCGACACCCCTGACCAGAGCCCGAACAACAGTGCCCCCGACGAGCCCCGTGGGCCGGCCCTCAATCCTCGATCCTCAGTCCTTGTGGACGGTGCCGTCCGGGTCGAGCCCGCGGAAGGACAGCAGCACGATCAGGATGCCGCCGCTGACGATCGCCACGTCGGCCAGGTTGAAGACCGCGAAGTACTTGGGCGCGATGAAGTCGACGACCGCGCCTTCGAAGACTCCGGGCGAGCGGAAGATCCGGTCGGTCAGGTTGCCGAGGGCGCCGCCCAGCAGCAGACCGAGGGCGACCGCCCAGGGACGGCTGTAGAGCTTGCGCGCGAGCCGGATGATCACCACGATCACAGCCGTGGCGATCACAGTGAAGATGATGGTGAATGCCTCGCCGAAGCCGAAGGCCGCGCCGGCGTTGCGGAGCCCCTCGAACCTCAGCCAGTCCCCGATGATCTCGATCGGCTCGTGGTGCTCCAGCTTCGCGACCACGATCATCTTGCTGATCAGGTCCAGCGCGTACGCGAGGACGGCGACCGTGAACAGCACGGCGATCCGGCGCTTGCCCCTGGAAGGCTCGGCCGGGGCCGCCGCCTCCTCGGAACCGGAGTCGGAGCCCTGGCTCCCGGCCGGGTCCTGCGCCCCCTGGGCGTCGGACCGCTCGCCCGCCGCCGCGCTCTGGTCGGTCTGCTCCGGCTCGGCTCCAGCCGCCTCCGGGATGTCCGGCGTACCGATGATCCGCTCCGCCTCTGCCACGTGAGTCCCTCAACCTAGGTGCCTGACTGAGGACGAGAGTACGGCACGGCTCACCGCGCCCATGTGCTCAGGAGGCACACCGGGCCGATCAGTATCGGATCATTGGCCGATCAGTAACGGCGCTCCTGCTTCTGCTTGCACTCGACGCACAGGGTGGCGCGCGGGAAGGCCTGCATACGGGCCTTCCCGATGGGGTTGCCACAGCTCTCGCAGAGCCCGTAGGTGCCCGCGTCCAGGCGTTCGAGGGCGCGCTCGTCCTGCTCCAGCATCTCCCTGGCGTTGGCCGCGAGCGCCATCTCGCTCTCGCGCGTGATGTTCTTGGTGCCGGTGTCGGCCTGGTCGTCGCCCGCGCCGTCCCCGGAGTCACGCATCAGGCCCGCCAGGGACTCCTCGGAGTGCGTGATCTCGGCACGCAGCCGCAGGGCCTCCGACATCAGCCCCGTGCGCGCCTCCGCGACCTCCTCGGGGGTCCAGGGGTCCTCACCGGGGCGTACCGCGAGCTCGCCGGGCTCCGCCGCGGCGATCCGCGCCTTGGGGACCGCGCCGGCCTTGCCTGCCACTGTGGCCGTGGCCGTGCCAGGAGTCTTCTTCGCTACCACCGTCGTGGCTCCCGTCGTCTTCGCGGCCTCCGCCGCACCCTCGGCCGCGGTAGCGACCGCCTTCTTGGCCGTACGTGTGCCCTTCCTGCCCGCCTTCTGCGAGGGCTCGGCGGCGGAGACGCCCGCCTCACCCGCCCCCTTGCCGGCGGCACTCCTCTTGGCGGCCTTCTTCGCAGGAACCGCCTTGGCGGCCGCCTTCTTGGTGGAGGCCTTCTTGGTACCGGCCCTCTTCGTAGTGGCCGTTTCGGCGATCGCCCCCTCCGTGGAGGTCGCCGCCGCGACCGTCTTCTTCGAGACGGCCACCCCCGCACCGGCCCTCTTCGAAGCAGCCACTTTCTTGCTGGCGGCCTCCTTGGTGGCCGACTCCTTGACAGCGGCTTTCGTAGTGGCCGACTTCTTGGCGGCAGCTTTCCTGGTGGCCGTTTTCCTACCGGCCGTCCTCGTGCCGCCGACCGTCTTCTTGGCCTCGCCCTGCTTCGCCGCGCCCTTCTCGGAACGCTCCGCCCCCATGGATCTGCCGGACGCCGACTGCTGTACGGCGGTCTTCTTCGCCACCATGGCCGCGGCCCCTTCACATATTGTGATCTTGCTCGCGAATCGTGCTGGGACGATAAATCGACTTGAGTCCCGCGGCAACGGGGCACGCCGCCCGATTCGCCCGCCCCGCCCGTACCGCGCGGCGAGCCTGCAAGCGTTGTGCCCAGCTCCCCGCCGGGTAATCCGCCGAGTCGGCCGTCCCAGGATGCGAACACGGCCGCCTCGGCATTCGGGTCAGTCCGCACGCCTCGCCGGCGCCCCGCCACCCCGCGCCCGCGGGCGCGGGAAAACCGGTCGGCCGCTGTCCGCCCGGCGCCGTACACTGGGCGGAGCGAGAAGCGTGGATGGGGACGAGTAGCGGCGTACGCAGCCAGGAGCGACCCGGGGACGGTGCGAGCCCGGGGGCCGGCGCGACGTGAAGATCACCCCGGAGCCGCCGGAAGAAAGCCGCAGCCGAGAGGCACGAAAGGCAGCGGCCGGTAGACCCGGCATCGCGACCCCAATGAGGGGGCTCACCGGCGCGCAGGAAGCGCCGGAGAGCCAAGGAGGGTGGTACCGCGGGAGCGCGCCGCACACGGCGTAGGTGACAACACAGCTCTCGTCCCTCCGGACGGAAGGCAGAAAGTCCGCCGGAGGAAGCTCGTTGAATACGCAGCCGAGTACACAGCCGCAGTACCGCCAGGTGCCCGCCCAGGTCGACCTGTCCGCCCTCGAGCACGCCGTGCTCGACTTCTGGCGCGAGCAGAAGATCTTCGCCAAGACCCTGGAGCAGTCCGAGGGCCGCCCGGAGTGGGTGTTCTACGAGGGCCCGCCCACGGCCAACGGCATGCCCGGTGCCCACCACATCGAGGCGCGCGTCTTCAAGGACGTCTTCCCGCGCTTCCGCACCATGCGCGGCTACCACGTGGCCCGCAAGGCCGGCTGGGACTGCCACGGCCTCCCCGTGGAGCTGGCGGTCGAGAAGGAGCTCGGCTTCAACGGCAAGAAGGACATCGAGGCGTACGGCATCGCCGAGTTCAACGCCAAGTGCCGCGAGTCCGTGACCCGCCACACCGACGCCTTCGAAGAGCTCACGACCCGCATGGGTTACTGGACCGACCTGAACGACCCGTACCGCACGATGGACCCCGAGTACATCGAGTCCGTGTGGTGGTCGCTCAAGGAGATCTTCAACAAGGGCCTGCTGGTCCAGGACCACCGCGTCGCCCCCTGGTGCCCGCGCTGCGGCACGGGCCTCTCCGACCACGAGCTGGCGCAGGGCTACGAGACGGTCGTCGACCCCTCGGTGTTCGTCCGTTTCCCGCTCACCTCCGGTCCTCTCGCGGGCGAGGCCGCGCTCCTGGTGTGGACGACGACCCCGTGGACCCTGGTGTCCAACACCGCGGTCGCCGCCCACCCCGAGGTGACCTACGTGGTCGCGACGAAGGGCCCATCCGGTGACGAGAAGCTCGTCGTCGCCGAGCCGCTCGTCGAGAAGGCACTCGGCGAGGGCTGGGAGACCACCGGCCAGTCCTTCACGGGCACCGAGATGGAGCGCTGGACGTACCAACGCCCGTTCGAGCTCGTCGAGTTCCCGAAGGACGAGCCCGCCCACTACGTGGTGAACGCGGAGTACGTCACGACCGAGGACGGCACAGGTCTGGTTCACCAGTCCCCCGCCTTCGGTGAGGAAGACCTCAAGGTCTGCCGCGAGTACGGCCTGCCCGTGGTGAACCCGGTCCGCCCCGACGGCACGTTCGAGGAGGACGTCCCCCTGGTCGGCGGCGTCTTCTTCAAGAAGGCCGACGAGAAGCTCACCGAGGACCTCCAGCAGCGCGGCCTGCTCTTCAAGCACATCCCGTACGAGCACAGCTACCCGCACTGCTGGCGCTGCCACACCGCGCTCCTCTACTACGCGCAGCCGTCCTGGTACATCCGCACCACGGCCGTCAAGGACCGCCTCCTCCAGGAGAACGAGAAGACCAACTGGTACCCGGAATCGGTCAAGACCGGCCGGTACGGCGACTGGCTGAACAACAACATCGACTGGGCGCTGTCCCGCAACCGCTACTGGGGCACCCCACTGCCGATCTGGCGCTGCGAGGACGACCACCTCACGGTCGTCGGCTCCCGCGCCGAGCTCTCCGAGCTGACGGGCACCGACCAGTCGGACCTCGACCCGCACCGCCCGTTCATCGACGAGGTCACCTTCGCGTGCCCCCAGTGCGAGAAGACGGCCACGCGCGTGCCGGAGGTCATCGACGCCTGGTACGACTCGGGTTCGATGCCGTTCGCGCAGTGGGGCTACCCGTACAAGAACAAGGAGCTCTTCGAGAGCCGCTACCCGGCGCAGTTCATCAGTGAGGCCATCGACCAGACGCGCGGGTGGTTCTACACGCTGATGGCGGTCGGCACGCTCGTCTTCGACAAGTCGTCGTACGAGAACGTGGTGTGCCTCGGCCACATCCTCGCCGAGGACGGCCGCAAGATGTCCAAGCACCTGGGCAACATCCTGCAGCCGATCCCGCTGATGGACCAGCACGGCGCGGACGCGGTCCGCTGGTTCATGGCGGCCGGCGGCTCCCCCTGGGCGGCCCGCCGCGTCGGCCACGGCACCATCCAGGAGGTCGTCCGCAAGACGCTCCTCACGTACTGGAACACGGTCGCCTTCCAGGCCCTGTACGCCCGCACGTCCAACTGGGCACCCAGCGAGGCCGACCCGGCCCCGGCGGACCGCCCGGTCCTGGACCGCTGGCTCCTGTCCGAACTCCACGCGCTCACCGACCAGGTGACGCAGGCTCTGGAGGCGTACGACACCCAGCGCGCCGGAAAGCTCCTCTCGGCGTTCGTCGACGACCTGTCCAACTGGTACGTACGCCGCTCGCGTCGCCGCTTCTGGCAGGGCGACAAGGCGGCGCTGCGCACCCTGCACGAGGTCGTCGAGACGGTCACGCGCCTGATGGCCCCGCTGACCCCGTTCATCACCGAGCGGGTCTGGCAGGACCTGGTGGTGCCCGTGACCCCGGGCGCCCCCGAGTCCGTACACCTGACGTCCTGGCCGGAGGCGGACCTGTCCGTCATCGACCCGGAGCTGTCCAGGCAGATGGTGCTCGTACGCCGTCTCGTGGAGCTGGGCCGTGCCACGCGCGCGGAGTCGGGCGTGAAGACGCGCCAGCCGCTGTCCCGCGCGCTGGTCGCCGCGACCGGATTCGGGTCCCTGGACCGTGAACTGCACGCGCAGATCACGGAGGAGCTGAACGTGAGCTCGCTCGCGTCCCTCTCCGAGGTGGGCGGCTCACTGGTCGACACGACCGCCAAGGCCAACTTCCGCGCGCTGGGCAAGCGGTTCGGCAAGGGCGTCCAGGCGGTGGCCAAGGCCGTCGCCGAGGCCGACGCGGCCGCGCTGTCCCTGGCCCTGCGCGAGGGCACGGCGTCGGTGGAGGTCGACGGCGAGACCATCACGCTCGCCCCGGACGAGGTGATCATCACGGAGACCCCGCGCGAGGGCTGGTCCGTCGCCTCGGACTCCGGTGCGACGGTCGCCCTGGACCTGGAGATCACCGAGGAGCTGCGTCAGGCCGGCCTGGCCCGTGACGCGATCCGCCTGATCCAGGAGGCCCGCAAGAACAGCGGCCTGGACGTGGCCGACCGGATCGCCCTGCGCTGGACGTCCACGGACCCGAAGGTGATCGCGGCGCTCTCCGAGCACTCCGCCCTGATCGCCGACGAGGTCCTCGCCACGGACTTCGGCCAGGGTGAGACGGACGACACGTACGGCGCCCCGTTCACGGACGAGTCCCTGTCGCTGACGTTCCGCCTCCGCAAGGCGTAGCGACAGCCTCGAAGGCCCGGTCCCGCCAAAGATCTTGGCGGGACCGGGCCTTCGGCGTTGCGTGCCCGCGTACAGCTGCCCGCGTCCTCCGAACGCGCACACGCCCACAGCGGAGACGAAGGGGCCGCAGACGCCCACGCAAAAGGGCGGAGCCCCGGAAGTTATCCGGGGCTCCGCCCTGAACGCTGCCGACGCCTAAGGCGTACGGGAGGCCGTCAGTTGTCGTCCTCGTCGATCAGGAAGCCACGCATCGGCGAGGGCGCCTGCTGCATGGGCGAGGGGCCCTGCGGCCGGACCGGCGCCATCGGCTGGGTCATGGCCGGCGACATCTGCTGCTGACCACCGTAGGACGGCGGGGCCGGAGCCGGGCCACCCATCTGCTGGCCACCGTAGGACGGCGCGCTCGCCCCGGCCGGAGCCATGGACGGGCTCGGCGACGACGGAAGCGACGCGGCGGCCGGAGCACGCGGCGGAGCCAGCGAGTCGTCGGCCTGGGTCTCCAGCTGACGCAGCTGCGACTCCAGGTAGGACTTCAGACGCGTGCGGTACTCGCGCTCGAAGCCACGCAGGTCCTCGACCTTGCGCTCCAGCGTGGCGCGTGCGGACTCCAGGGAGCCCATCGCCACGCGGTGCTTCTCCTGCGCGTCCCGCTCAAGAGCGTCGGCCTTGGCACGGGCGTCGCGCTCCAGACCCTCGGCGCGGCTGCGGGCCTCGCCGACGATCTTGTTGGCCTCGGAACGGGCCTCGGCGATCGCCTGGTCGGCGGTCTGCTGCGCCAGCGAGAGGACACGGGCGGCGCTGTCGCCACCGGGGCCCTGACCGGGCTGACCCATCTGCGGGCCGCCGTGACCGCCCATCGGTCCACCCATGGGACCGCCCATCGGGCCGCCCATCTGCTGGGGCATCTGCTGCTGCATCTGACCCTGCATCTGCTGCTGCATCTGACCGGGACCCTGACCCATGGGGCCCTGACCCATCGGACCCTGGCCCATCGGGCCGGGACCCTGCTGGCCACCCTGGGCACTGGGGCCCGCGGGCAGCTGCGGCGCACCGCTCGGCAGCTGGGGCGGGCCGCCCATGGGGCCGCCCATCTGCTGCTGCGGCGGACCCGATATGCCGGCGGGCACGGGAGCGCCGGGACCGCGCATACCCTGCGGCGGACCCTGTTGTTGCTGCGGATCCTGCTGTTCGGGCGGCTTGCGCATGCCCTGCTGCTGGTTCTGCGCGGCGGCGCGTGTGGCGGCGGCCAGCTTGGCGCGCAGGTCCTCGTTCTCGCGGAGCAGGCGGGTCAGTTCGGCTTCGACCTCATCGAGGAAGGCATCGACCTCGTCCTCGTCATAGCCTTCTCGGAGGCGGACGGTCGTGAACTGCTTGTTCCGCACGTCCTCGGGGGTCAACGGCATCTCTTCACCTCAACGTAGTCGTCGGCATCGTCGGCGTTCGGCAAGACCGTATCGTTCACAGCCGGCTCACAACGGAGATCAGGATGTAGACGATGATCATCAGTACGAAGAAGGACAGGTCGAGCGCCACGCCCCCGAGACGCAGCGGCGGGATGAACCGCCGCAGAAGCTTGAGCGGTGGATCAGTGACAGTGTAGGTGGCCTCCAGAACGACCACCATCGCCTTGCCGGGTTGCCATGAGCGGGCGAACTGGAAGACGTAGTCCATGACCAGCCGGAAGATCAGCACGATGAGGAAACACATCAGCGCGACGTAGAGAACCTGCGCAACCACGCTCATGATCCGTGCTTCCCTCTCCCCTGTTTCCGTGCCTTGTCCGGTCCTGCGTCTCAGCTCTGGTTGAAGAACCCGCCCTCTGCGATGCGAGCCTTGTCCTCCGCCGTGACATCGACGTTAGCAGGCGACAACAGGAACACCTTCTGCGTCACCCGCTCGATGCTCCCGTGAAGACCAAACACCAAACCGGCCGCAAAGTCGACAAGTCGCTTCGCGTCTGTGTCATCCATCTCAGTCAGATTCATGATCACCGGGGTGCCCTCACGGAAGTGTTCCCCGATGGTACGGGCCTCGTTGTAGGTCCGGGGGTGCAGTGTGGTGATCCTGTACGGCTCTCGTTCCGACACGACCTTGGGCATGATCACCGGTGCGTTCTTCTCCAGGCTTTGACGTTCTTGTGTGATGGACGCCACGGGGGCGATACGCGCCGGACGCCCTGATTCCGCGGTGAGCGAAGCGGAATGCGACACGGGATCGCGCTGTACGGGCGGTTGCACCACTCGTACCGATTCGTCCCGTTGAGACTGATGCGGCTGGTGTGATTGATGCGACGGCTCGTGCCGTCGGCGGTCCCGCTCGGGCTCCGGGTCAAGCTCGGGCTCGAAGTCGTCGTCGGGGTCGAAGCCCCTGCCGTCGTACCCATCGTCCTCCACGAGGCCGAGGTAGACCGCCATCTTGCGCATCGCGCCGGCCATGCTCTGAGTCCTCCGCTCTGTGGTGGATCGGCTGACTATTGCCAAGTGCCCGCGATCCACGAGGTCGTTATGCCCACCTATGGTGGTAATGACCATATTTTCTGCTGTGGTCCGACTTCTTGGCGACGTTACCCGAGCCTGGGGCGGACTCCGAGTACCGCAGTACCGACGCGCACATGTGTCGCTCCGGCTGCCACGGCCTGTTCGAGGTCCGCACTCATCCCTGCCGAGACCATGTTCGCAGCCGGATGGGCGCTGCGCAGGTCAGTCGACAAATCCATCAGCCGCTCGAACGCCGCCAGTTCACGCCCGGCATACTCTCCGGAGAGCGGGGCGACGGTCATCAGTCCGTCGAGCCTCAGCCCCGGAGCCCCGGCCACGAGAGCGCCCAACTCCTCGATACCGTCGGGTCCTACACCACCGCGCTCGCCCAGTCCACCCTTTCCCGCCGCGGATTCCTCCGCGTCGAGCGCGACCTGGATGAGGCACCCCAGCTCGCGCTCCCGCCGCACCGCCTCCTTCGACAGGGCGGTGACGAGCCGGGCCCGGTCGACGGACTGCACGACATCCGCGTAACCGACCACGGAACGCACCTTGTTGGTCTGCAACTGACCGACAAAGTGCCAGGAGAGGGGCAGATCGGAGCAGGCCGCGGCCTTGGGCGCCGCGTCCTGGTCGCGGTTCTCGGCGACGTGGCGCACACCGAGTTCCGACAGGATCCGCACATCGTCGGCCGGATAGGTCTTGGTGACCACGATCAGGGTCACTTCTTCGCGCTTGCGCCCGGCGGCCACACACGCCGCCGCGATACGCTCTTCCACTTTCGCCAGGTTTCCGGCGAGTTGAGCCCTACGGTCCGTCATGCCCCATCAGTCCAGCCACACATAGCCCGCGAGCCGACCCGTGGTGCGGTCCCGGCGGTACGAGAAGTGATCATCGGACTCCAGCGTGCACACCGGCGACTGCTCCCGGTCGTGCACCCCGAGCCGCTCCAGTTGCGCGTGCACCCCCGCGGTCACGTCGACCGCCGGCGTGCCCCAGCTCGTCTCGGCGTACGCCGCGGGCTCGACGGCGGCGACCTCGGCGCGCATCGCCTCCGGCACTTCGTAGCAGCGGCCGCAGACGGCGGGGCCGGTGCGGACCACGATCCGGGCGGGCTCGGCGCCGAGTTCGACCATGGCCGCGACCGCGGCGGGCACGACACCGGCGACCATGCCGGGCCGTCCCGCGTGGGCACCGGCCACGACTCCGGCGACGGGGTCGGCGAGCAGTACGGGCGTGCAGTCCGCGGTGAGCACCGCGAGCGCGAGGCCCCGGCGCCTGGTGACCACGGCGTCCACCTGCGGCACCGGACGGTCTCCCCACGGCTCGTCGACGACGGCGACATCGGGCCCGTGCACCTGGTTCATCCAGACGACCAGGTCCGGGTCGAGGCCGAGCGACTTGGCGGCCAGCTCCCGGTTGGCGCGTACGGAGTCGGGGTCGTCCCCGACCGCACCGCCGAGATTGAGCTCCTCGTACGGAACGGCGCTCACCCCGCCCCACCGGTCGGTGAAGGCGAAGTGCGCGCCGCTCGCAGTGCCCACTACGGAGCGCTGTCCTATCACTTGAGGAAGTCCGGCACGTCCAGCTCTTCGGCCGCGCTGTCCGAGTACGTGCGCGACGGCGGGACCGGCGGGGAGACCGACGGCAGTTCGTTGCTCACGGGCTCCGGAGTGGGCTCCGGGGCCTCCTTCGGCGTGACGCTGCCCAGCGAGCCGAAGGACGGGCGGCTGTCGCCCGACCGGGCCGGTGTGGGCTCGTCGCGCTTGGCGGAGGACGAGCCGAGCACGGTGTCCCGCTTCGACGGAGGCTGTCCGCCGTCGAAGCCGGCCGCGATGACGGTGACCCGGACCTCGTCACCGAGCGCGTCGTCGATGACCGCGCCGAAGATGATGTTGGCCTCGGGGTGCGCGGCCTCGCTGACCAGCTGGGCGGCCTCGTTGATCTCGAACAGGCCGAGGTCGGAGCCGCCGGAGATGGAGAGCAGCACGCCTCGGGCGCCGTCGATGGACGCCTCCAGGAGCGGTGAGGAGATCGCCATCTCGGCCGCGGCCACCGCGCGGTCGTCGCCGCGGGCCGAGCCGATGCCCATGAGCGCCGAACCCGCCTCGGACATCACCGACTTGACGTCGGCGAAGTCGAGGTTGATCAGACCGGGCGTGGTGATGAGGTCGGTGATGCCCTGAACACCGGAGAGCAGGACCTGGTCCGCCGACTTGAAGGCGTCGAGGACCGAGACCTGGCGGTCCGAGATGGACAGC
Source organism: Streptomyces sp. ActVer (assembly GCF_027270795.1). Taxonomy (NCBI): domain Bacteria; kingdom Bacillati; phylum Actinomycetota; class Actinomycetes; order Kitasatosporales; family Streptomycetaceae; genus Streptomyces; species Streptomyces sp. ActVer. The sequence goes on along the minus strand of NZ_JAPWHT010000121.1, from coordinate 11,803 downwards.
AGCCGGTCGTTGGGGATGACGATGAGGGTGTCGACCTCTTCGCGGAGTTCCGCGATGCCGTCCTCGGCCTGGTTGGCGCGGCGCCGTCCCTCGAAGGTGAACGGACGCGTGACCACGCCGATGGTGAGCGCGCCGAGCGAGCGGGCGATGTTGGCCACGACGGGTGCGCCGCCGGTGCCGGTGCCGCCGCCCTCGCCGGCTGTCACGAAGACCATGTCGGCCCCCTTGAGGACCTCCTCGATCTCCTCGCGGTGGTCCTCCGCCGCCTTGCGGCCGACGGCCGGGTTGGCTCCGGCGCCGAGTCCGCGGGTGAGTTCGCGGCCGACGTCGAGCTTGACGTCGGCGTCGCTCATCAACAGCGCCTGGGCGTCGGTGTTGATGGCGATGAACTCGACACCCTTGAGACCGACCTCGATCATCCGGTTGATGGCATTGACACCACCGCCGCCGACACCGATGACTTTGATGACTGCGAGGTAGTTCTGCGGTGCTGCCACGTCGAAGGCCTCTCGCCTCGAGTTACGTGTCGCCGCCTCGCACGTTCGCGATCCGACGACTGATGCCGAATGGGACGGTCCGAACGCCGACCCGAACCCTAACGCTGAAGTTTAGGGTTACCAGTGTGTCTGTTCCTTGGACTCTTCCGAACAGGACACTAAGTCGACAAGTGGCGCACGTTCAACGAACACGCCGAACCTCCCGTTTTTCTTTTCACCCTATGTGATCAGCCGTAGCGCTGCCCAACCAGGGTGCTGGCCTGCGCGGATGTGCGTCAACTCCCCGATGACGCAGGGGCGGTGGGAACGCTGACATCGAAGTGCCGGGCCTCTGGAGCGGCTTTCATGAGAGCGCTGAGCGTACGGGCCTTGACGCCGCTCTTCTCGCCACTTCCCCACAGAACGGTCCGGTTGTTGCTCAACTCCAGCGAGATGGAGTCGTACGAACGGACCTTGACGACCTGGGTGTCACGCGCGACCGCGGCCGGAAGGGAACCCGCGACGCGCACCGCCTCACGCACCAGCCGGTCGGTCCCGAAGCGGCGCAGGCCCGCGGACCGGGAGACCGTCAATTCCAGTGCGGGAACGCCCTTCGGGGCGCGCGAAACGGTGGCATATCGCACTCCCTTGGCGTCCACTTCGATGAACTTTCCGCCCCTTTCGGCAATGAGAACCGGAGTGCGTTCGATCACTTTCAGCCCGATTCCACGGGGCCAGGAACGGACGACGTCAACCGAGTCAATTCGGGGCAATTTCCGGCGCAGTCTCGCCTCAATCACATCGGTGTCGACTGAAATCAACGGCGATCCGACCGGAACGTCGGCCGCCTCGACGACCTGATCGGGCGTCAGGACCCGTGTCCCCGAAGCCGATACGCGCTCGACGCGCAGCCACTGCGAGCCGTAGAGCACCCAGAGACAGCCCGCGGCGAGCAGCGCGAGGCAGACAACCAGAATGATGAGCCTACGAGGCTTCGGGAGCCTCTTGAGAAGAGGTGGCCGGGGCGGGCCGGAGTCCGGATCCTGTCGGGCTTGCCGTTCGCCGCGTTCGGCGGTGGTCGGTCCGGCCACGCTCCCCTGCCTTCTGCCACGCGCTAACGGCGTGACGCGATCGCCTCGTACACCATCCCGACGAGCAGGTCGTCGGCGTCCCGGCGGCCGAACTCGGAGGCGGCGCGGGACATCTCGAACAGCCGGTGCGGATCGGCGAGCACGGGCAGGACGTTGCTCTGCACCCACTGCGGTGTCAGTTCCGCGTCGTCGATCAGCAGTCCGCCGCCGGCCTTGACCACCGGCTGGGCGTTGAGCCGCTGTTCGCCGTTGCCGATGGGCAGCGGGACGTAGACGGCGGGGAGCCCGACGGCGGAGAGTTCGGCGACGGTCATCGCGCCCGCGCGGCAGAGCATCATGTCGGCCGCGGCGTACGCGAGGTCCATCCGGTCCACGTACGGTACCGGGATGTACGGGGGCATCCCCGGCATCTGGTGGACCTGCGGCAGTTCGTTCTTCGGGCCGACCGCGTGCAGGATCTGGATACCGGCCTGCTGGAGGTACGGGGCGGCCTGCTGGACCACCTCGTTGAGGCGGCGGGCGCCCTGCGAGCCGCCGGAGACCAGCAGGGTCGGCAGGGCGGGGTCGAGCCCGAACGCGGCGCGTGCCTGCGGGCGTACGGCGGCCCGGTCGAGCGTGGCGATCGAGCGGCGCAGCGGGATGCCGATGTAACGGGCGCCGCGGAGCTTGCTGTCGGGGGTGGAGACGGCGACCTGGGCCGCGTACCGCGAGCCGATCTTGTTGGCCAGGCCCGGGCGGGCGTTGGCCTCGTGGATGACGATCGGGACGCCGAGGCGCTTGGCCGCGAGGTAGGCGGGCAGGGCGACATAGCCGCCGAAGCCGACGACCGCGTCGGCCTTGGTGCGTTCCAGGATCTGCTCGGCCGCCTTGATCGTGCCACGCAGCCGTCCGGGGACGGTGATCAGCTCGGGGGTGGGCTTGCGCGGCAGCGGCACCGCGGGGATCAGCGCGAGTTCATAGCCTCGTTCTGGTACGAGTCGGGTCTCGAGTCCGCGCTCCGTGCCCAGGGCCGTGATACCCACGGTCGGGTCCTGCCTGCGCAGGGCGTCCGCGAGGGCGAGCGCGGGCTCGATGTGGCCGGCGGTCCCCCCGCCGGCGAGTACGACATGCACCGAAATTCACCGCTCTCCGGACGAACGCGCCGCGGCGCGCCGTCGCATCGTGTTCCATCTCCGAGGCCCCGCGGCCCCTGCGGAGCCTCTCACCGCAGCCCGCTTTCTGCCAAAGCGGGGTTGCCGCATCGCAAGCGCCGCCCGCGCAGCGGGATCCTCCCGCGCGAAGGCGATGAGGAGTCCGATGGCGAACATGGTCGGAAGCAGGGCGGATCCCCCGTAGGAGAACAGCGGGAGAGGGACGCCGGCGATCGGCAGCAGCCCGAGCACCGCACCGATGTTGATCACGGCCTGGGCCGTGATCCAGGTGGTCACGCCTCCCGCGGCATACCTCACGAAGGGGTCCTCCGTGCGTCCGGCCACGCGGATACCCGCATAGCCTAGAGCCGCGAAGAGTGCGAGTACCGACAGCGTCCCCGCGAGGCCCAGTTCCTCACCGGTGATGGCGAAGATGAAGTCGGTGTGGGCTTCGGGCAGTTGCCCCCATTTCTCCACACTGGCGCCGAGGCCGGAGCCGAACAGCCCGCCGGAGGCGAGGGCGTAGATGCCGTGCACGGCCTGCCAGCAGTCGACGGGGCCCGACTGGGGTTCGGTGGCTCCCAGGCAGGAGAGGCGGGCCATGCGGTTCGGGCTGGTCTTGATGAGGATGAAGCCGATGGTCAGGGCGACGGCTAGCACGCCCCCGAAGAGCCGTGTGGGCGCCCCCGCGAGCCACAGCAGCCCGAACAGGATCGCGGTGAGGATGATCGCCGTACCCATGTCGCCGCCGAGCATGATCAGCCCGAGCAGCATGAAGGCCACCGGAACGAGCGGCACCAGCATGTGCTTCCACTGCGTCAGCAGCCGCTTGTCCTGTTTGCGGGCGAGCAGGTCCGCCCCCCACAGGACGAGGGCGAGCTTGCCGAACTCGCTGGGCTGGAGCTGGAAGGGGCCGCCGACCGAGATCCAGTTCTGGTTGCCGTTGACCGCGACTCCTATCCCCGGCACCTGGACGAGGATCATCAGGAAGACCGAGCCGAGCAGCATCGGGTAGGCCAGCGCCCGGTGCAGCTTGGACGGCATCCGTGAGGCGGCGAGCAGCAGCAGACCGCCGAGCACGGCGGCGAGGAACTGCTTGCGGAAGAAGTACGACCCGGGCAGCGACAGCTGGAGCGCGGTGATCTGCGAGGCGGAGTACACCATCACCAGTCCGAGGACGGTGATCAGGAGGCTGCCGCCGAGGATCAGGTAGTAGGCGGTCAGCGGCCGGTCCCAGGCACGGCGTACGCGCGTGTAGAGGCGTCCTACGGGGTTGTCGCGAGGGGGGCGGGGACCGGCGGGCCGACGGGGGGCGCGCTGGACGGGAGGACGCCCGGTACGGCTACTGGACATCGGCGGCACCTGCCATGCCGTGGGAGGGCGCCCCGCCGGGGATCTCCCCGGGCCGTACGCCCGAAATCTCCCCGGACCGTTCGGGCCCTGGGGGCGGGACGGGCCGGCACAGTGCCGTGCCATCGGCGGAAAGCCACCGACGAAGCCCCAGCCGGATCCGTGTCACGCGTCCCTCCCAGGTGTGCCCGGCGCCGCCGGGCGATGCGGACCCGGGTCAGCCGTCGACGGCGCCGAGTTCGCGAACCGCCTCCGCGAAAGCGTCGCCGCGCTTGTTGTAGTTGGCGAACATGTCCATGGACGCACAGGCCGGCGCCAGTAGGACAGTGTCTCCCGGCTCGGAGAGCCGTGCGGCCTCACGGACCGCCGCGAGCATCGCCCCAGTGTCTGTCCGGTCGAGGTCGACCACGGGTACTTCCGGCGCGTGTCGCGCGAGCGCTTCGCGGATGAGGGCCCGGTCGGCACCGAACAGGACGACGCCCCGCAGTCGCTTTGCCGACTTGGCGACCAGCTCGTCGAAGGTCGCGCCCTTGGCGAGCCCGCCGGCGATCCACACGATCGACTCGTACGCCGCCAAAGAGGCTTCCGCCGCATGCGTGTTGGTGGCCTTGGAGTCGTCGATGTAGGCGACCCGGTCCACGTCGGCCACGTGCTGGATGCGGTGGGCATCGGGCCTGAAGGCCCGCAGACCGTCCCGTACGGCCGCGGCGGGCACTCCGAAGGCGCGGGCCAGGGCCGCCGCCGCAAGGGCGTTGGCGATGTTGTGCGGGGCGGGCGGGCTGACGTCCGCGACCTCGGCGAGTTCCTGGGCCTGCTTGTGCCGGTCCTCGACGAAGGCGCGGTCGACCAGGATGCCCTCCACGACGCCGAGTTGGGACGGGCCCGGGGTGCCGAGCGTGAAGCCGACCGCCCGGCAGCCCTCCTCGACGTCCGCCCCGCGCACCAGGTCCTCGGTGGCCTTGTCGGCCGTGTTGTAGACGCAGGCGACCCGATTGCCCTCGTAGATACGCCCCTTGTCGGCGGCGTACGCCTCCATGGAGCCGTGCCAGTCGAGGTGGTCCGGGGCGAGGTTCAGGACGGCGGCGGAGTGGGCGCGCAGCGAGGGCGCCCAGTGGAGCTGGTAGCTGGACAGCTCGACGGCCAGTACGTCGTAGGCGTCGTCGCCTTCCTGGACCACGTCGACGATCGGGGTGCCGATGTTGCCCACGGCGGCCGTACGAAGGCCCGCGGCGGCCAGGATCGAGGCGAGCATCTGGGTCGTGGTGGTCTTGCCGTTGGTGCCCGTGATGGCGAGCCAGGGCGCGGCGTCGGGGCCGCGCAGGCGCCAGGCGATCTCCACGTCGCCGACGACGTCCACGCCCGCCTCGGCGGCGGCCTGGAAGAGGGGGCTGGTCGGCTTCCAGCCCGGCGAGGTGACCACGAGGTCGGTGCCCTCGGGAAGTGTCTCGGCGTCCGCGAGACGTACCGAAATCCCTTCCCCCTCAAGGGAGGCGGCCCTCTCGCGGTGGGCCTCCGAGGAGCCCCCGTCGACGACCGTGACCGACGCGCCGAGGCCGGCCAGGGCGCGGGCGGCGCTGATGCCGCTCACGCCGAGACCGGCGACGGTGATGTTCATGCTCTGCCAGTCGAGGGCGGTCGTCACTTCTGGGCTGCCCATCCCGCGTAGAAGAGGCCGAGTCCGACGATCACGCACATGCCCTGGATGATCCAGAAGCGGACCACGACAAGGACCTCGGACCACCCCTTGAGTTCGAAGTGGTGCTGGAGCGGTGCCATTCGGAAGACGCGTTTGCCGGTGAGGCGGAACGAGCCGACCTGGATGACGACCGACATGGTGATCAGGACGAAGAGGCCGCCGAGCAGCGCGACCAGCAGCTCGGTGCGGGAGCAGATCGCGAGGCCGGCGAGCGCGCCACCGAGGGCCAGCGAACCGGTGTCACCCATGAAGATCTTGGCGGGCGAGGTGTTCCACCACAGGAAGCCGAAGCAGGCGCCCATCAGGGCCGCGGCGACGACGGCGAGGTCGAGCGGATCTCGTACCTCGTAGCAGGCGGCCGGGTTGGTGAGGGTCTGCGCGTTGGCGCAGGACTCCTGGAACTGCCAGACACCGATGAAGGTGTACGCGCCGAAGACCATCACGGAGGCGCCGGTGGCGAGGCCGTCCAGGCCGTCGGTGAGGTTCACGCCGTTCGACATCGCGAGGATCATGAACAGCGCCCAGACCACGAACAGCACCGGGCCGATGGACCAGCCGAAGTCCTGCACGAAGGAGAGCTTGGTGGAGGCCGGGGTGTTGTTGAGGTTGTCCGGGAACTGCAGCGAGAGCACCGCGAAGGAGACACCGACGATCAGCTGGCCGGCCATCTTCGCCTTGGCCCGCAGACCGAGCGACCGGCGCTTGACGATCTTGATGTAGTCGTCGAGGAAGCCGACCAGGCCCATGCCCGTCATCAGGCCGAGCACCAGCACTCCGGAGAATCTCGGCGGCTGGCCGGTGATCACCTTGCTGAGGAAGTACGCCAGGAGCGTGGCCAGGATGAAGGCGATGCCACCCATGGTCGGCGTACCGCGCTTGGCGTGGTGTTCGCGCGGGCCGTCGTCGCGGATGTACTGGCCGTAGCCCTTGCGGGCCAGCAGCTTGATCAGCATGGGAGTGCCCACGAGAGTCAGGAAGAGGCCGATGACTCCCGCGAAGAGGATCTGATTCATCGGACGGCAACCTCACCCTCGGTGCCCTCGACCAGCGCCTCTGCGACCCGCTCCAGGCCGACCGACCGGGACGCCTTCACGAGTACGACGTCTCCCGGGCGCAGTTGACTGCGCAACAGGTCGATCGCCGCCTGTGTGTCGGACACGTGCACCGACTCCTCACCCCACGAACCCTCGTTATATGCGCCCAGTTGCAGCCAGGACGCTTCCCTGCCCCCGACCGCGACGAGCTTGCTGACGTTGAGCCGGACGGCGAGCCGTCCGACCGCGTCGTGCTCGGCGAGCGCCTCGTCCCCGAGCTCGGCCATCTGACCGAGCACCGCCCAGGTCCGCCGCCCCTTGCCCATGGCCGCGAGCGCGCGCAGGGCGGCTCGCATGGACTCGGGGTTCGCGTTGTAGGCGTCGTTGACGACCGTCACGCCGTCCGGGCGCTCGGTGACCTCCATCCGCCAGCGGGAGAGGGTGCCCGCCTCGGAGAGCGCGGTGGCGATCTCGTCTGCGGACATGCCCAGCTCATGGGCGACGGCGGCCGCGGCGAGCGCGTTCGACACGTGGTGCTCACCGTACAGGCGCATGGTCACGTCGCTGCACCCGGAGGGTGTGTGAAGGCTGAACGAGGGCTGTCCACTCCCGGTGAGCGTCACGTTCTCGGCCCGTACGTCCGCTTCGCCGGACTCTCCGAAGAGGATCACGCGTGCTTTCGTCCGCGAGGCCATGGCTCGTACGAGGGGATCGTCGGCGTTCAGGATCGCGACGCCGCCCGCTTCCGCCGGGGGCAGGCCCTCCACCAACTCGCCCTTGGCCTGGGCGATTTGTTCGCGTCCGCCGAACTCGCCGATGTGGGCGGTGCCGACGTTCAGGACGAGGCCGACCTTCGGGGGCGTCAGATCCGTGAGGTACCGGATGTGGCCGATGCCGCGGGCCCCCATCTCCAGGACCAGGAACCGGGTCTCCTCGGTGGCGCTGAGGGCGGTGAGCGGCAGCCCGATCTCGTTGTTGAGCGAGCCCGGCGTGAAGACCGTCGGCGCCTTGCGCTGCAGCACCTGGGCGATCAGGTCCTTGGTGCTGGTCTTGCCCGCGGAGCCGGTGAGGGCCACGAGGGTCGCGCCGAGCCGTTCGACGACATGGCGTGCGAGGGCGCCCAGGGCCGTCTGGACGTCGTCCACGACGATCGCGGGCACGCCGACGGGCCGCGACGCCAGCACGGCCGCCGCACCCGCCTCGACGACGCTCGCCGCGAAGTCGTGGCCGTCCACGCGCTCGCCCACGAAGGCGACGAAGAGGCTGCCTGGCTCCACCTCACGGGAGTCTCTGACGACCCGTCCGGTGACCTGGACCGACGGATCCGGTATGTCGTGTGTCTGCCCGCCGACGACTGAGGCGATCTCGGCGAGAGAGAGGGCGATCACAAGTTCATCCCTGGGTCTTCTGGATAGCTTCGCGAAGCACCTGGCGGTCGTCGAAGGGACGGACCACTCCGGCGATGTCCTGGCCCTGCTCATGACCCTTGCCCGCGACCAGCACCGTGTCGCCCGGCTGTGCGCGGGCGACGGCCGCGGCGATCGCGGCGGCCCGGTCCTCGAAGACCTGGACCTCTCCGCGCTCGTGCGCCGGTACCTCGGCGGCACCCGCGAGCATCGTGGCGAGGATCGCGAGGGGGTCCTCGGAGCGGGGGTTGTCCGATGTCAGTACGGCGGTGTCGGCGAGCCGGGCCGCGGCGGCGCCCATGGGCATCCGCTTGGTCCTGTCCCGGTCCCCGCCGCAGCCGAGGACGATGTGCAGCCGGCCCTCGGTGACCTTGCGCAGGGCCCGCAGCACGGACTCCACGGCGTCGGTCTTGTGCGCGTAGTCGACGACCGCGAGGTACGGCTGTCCGGCGTCCACGCGCTCCAGCCGGCCCGGCACGCCCGGTACGGCGGCGATGCCGTCCGCGGCGGTCTGCGGGTCGAGCCCGGCGACGGCGAGGGAGACGATCGCGGCGAGCGTGTTGGCGACGTTGAAGGGGCCCGCGAGCGGCGACTTGGCGGTGATGCGCTCACCCTTGGGGCCGACCGCGACGAAGACCGAGTCCATCCGGCCGACCTCGACCTCCTCGGCCCGCCAGTCGGCGTCCGGGTGGCCCTCCGCGGAGAACGTCACCACGGGCACCGTGGCCTCCTTGGCGAGCCTGCGTCCGTACTCGTCGTCGAGGTTGACCACGCCGAGCCTGCTGCGTTCCGGCGTGAACAGCTGCGCCTTGGCCCGGAAGTAGTCCTCCATGTCGGAGTGGAACTCCATGTGTTCCGGGCTGAGGTTGTTGAAGACCGCGATGTCGAAGACACAGCCGTCGACCCGGCCGAGGACCAGCGCGTGGCTGGAGACCTCCATGGCGACCGCGTCGACGCCGCGCTCGCGCATGACGGCGAACAGCGCCTGGAGATCGGTCGCTTCGGGGGTCGTGCGCTCCGACTTGATGCGCTCGTCGCCGATGCGCATCTCCACGGTGCCGATGAGCCCGGTGCTGCGGACCGTCTTCAGACCGCCCTCGACGAGATACGCCGTCGTGGTCTTGCCGGACGTGCCGGTGATGCCGATCTGGAGCAGGTCGCGGCCGGGGTGGCCGTAGATGGAGGCGGCCAGCTCGCCCATCTGCCCGCGCGGGTCCTCGACGACGAGGACCGGCAGACCGGTGGCCGTCGCGCGCTCGGCACCCGTCGGGTCGGCCAGCACGGCGACGGCGCCGAGGCCGGCCGCCTGCGCCACGAAGTCGGCGCCGTGCATCCGGGCGCCGGGCAGCGCGGCGTAGAGGTCGCCGGGGCGCACGGCCCGGGAGTCATGGGTGATGCCCGTGACCTCGACGGCGCCCTGCGCGCCCTGCGGCGCCGGAGCCGCCATCTGATCGGCGACTACCGCCACGAGCTCCGCGAGGGGTGTGGCGGAGTTCTGAACCGGTCGCGGCGGCCCCGGATATGTCACAGGAACGCCCTTCTGGGTGGTTTGGGACTGATCAGCGTGTGGCACGGCGGTGAGCGTACCGGGCACACCCCCGCCGGAGCGAAGCGAGGGGCGTGGCGGAGCGTGCGGCGTGCCGCTGTTCCCGGGGTCGGGAGTGATCGTTGTCACGAGCTGTTCCTGGTCGGTGATCCGGAGTGCTGGAGCATGGCGTTCCGGTCGGTGCCGATGAGGGCCCGGCCCGGGCCGGTCGGGGCTGGTCAGGGCGTGAAAGTGACGGGAAGCCTGGCGGCCTGGGCCCCGGTGGGCGGCACCTGGAGGGTCTTCAGGGCGAACTCCAGCACCTCCTTGTAGACGGGCCCGCAGATCTGACCGCCGAAGTAGCTCCCCTTGGTGGCGTTCTGGATGGCGCAGTAGACGGTGACCCGGGGGTTGTCCGCGGGCGCGAATCCGGCGAAGGAAGAGGTATAGCCGCGGTAACGGCCGGTGGCCGGATCCACACGGTTGGCCGTGCCGGTCTTGCCCGCGACGCGGTAGCCGGGGATACGCGCCTTGGTGCCCGTACCCTCCCGGTCGTCCACGACGGACTCCAGCATCTGTGCCAGGGTCTTCGCCGTCTTCTCGCTGACGACCCGTGTCTCCTTGGGCTTGGCGGCCGGGGTGAAGCGTCCGTCGGGACCCTTCGTGCCGCGGACCAGGGTCGGTTCGATCCGTACGCCGCCGTTGGCGATCGTCGAGTAGACGGAGGCCGCCTGCATCGCGTTGATCGACACGCCCTGGCCGAAAGGAATCGTGTACTGCTGGGAGGTCGACCACTGGCCGGCGGGCGCGAGGATGCCCCTCGTCTCGCCGGGAAAGCCGAGCCCCGTGTAGTCGCCGATGCCGAACTTGCGCAGATACGAGTAGAGGACCTGGTTGGCCTCCTGCTGCGTCTTGCCCAGCTGGCCGGTCGCCAGGATGGTGCCGATGTTGCTGGACTTGGCGAGGACGCCGTTGAGCGTCAGGTACCAGGTCGGGTGGTCGATGTCGTCCCGGAAGAGCCGGTCGCCGCGGTGCAGCCGGTTGGGCACGGTCACGTGCGTCGCGGGCGTGGCGGCGTTCTCCTCCAGGACGGCGGCCATCGACATGACCTTGGCGGTCGAGCCGGGCTCGTAGGCGTCTTCGAGGCCCCAGTTGTGCAGGGCGCTCCCGTCGGCCTTGGAGAGGTCGTTCGGGTCGAAGCCGGGCGAGTTGGCCATCGCGAGGATCTCGCCGGTCTTGTTGTCCTGCACTATGACGTACCCGCGGTCCGCCTTGGACTCCTTCACCTGCTCGGCGATGGCGTTCTGGGCGGCCCACTGGATGTCGCGGTCGATGGTCAGCTCGACCTCGGAACCGGCCACGGCGGGCTTCTCGGTGGAGCCCGCGGTCGGCACCTGACGGCCGCCGGACTGGGCGTAACGGATCTCGCCGTCCTTGCCCGACAGCTCCTTGTTCAGCTGCTGTTCGATGCCGCCGCCGCCCTTGCCGTCGGCGTTGACCCATCCCACTATCCCGGCGCCGAGCCCGCCGTTCGGATAGACCCGCTTGCTGCTGGGCTCCTGGAGGACGCCCGCCAGGACGTTCACCGCCGACCCGTCCTCGCCCGCCTTGTCGGCGAGCGTGCTCTTCAGGTCCTTGATCTGCGTCCAGACCTGGGGGGTCTGGCGCCGGGCGAGCACGACGTACCGGGTGTTCTTGGTCCGGAGCTTCGCGGCGAGTTCGTCGGGGTCCTTGTCGAGGATCGGGCCGAGCAGGGCGGCGGCCTGCTCGGGGGCGTCGCCGGTCTTCGTCGCCTTCCGCGTGAACAGCGTGGGGTCGGCGGTGATGTCGTTGGCGTCCACGCTGATGGCCAGGTCGACGCCGTTGCGGTCGGTGATCCCGCCCCGCTCGGCGGCCAGGGTGCGGCTGAGGTACCGGTTCTTCTCGGCCTTGGCGGTGTACTCGCTCGCGTCGACGGCCTGCACCTGGAGGAGCCGGACGACGAAGGCGATCAGTACGAGGGCCAGGGCGAGGCTGACCAGGCGCAGCCGAGGCCGGGGGCTGCCGAGGCGGATGACACGCGGGCCCTGGCCCTGCCCCCTGGACGGAGCCGGAC
>NZ_JAPWHT010000120.1:0-24374 GCF_027270795.1 Streptomyces sp. ActVer | reverse complement strand
CAGCGGCTGTTCGCCCACTTCGAGGGTGCACGCACGCTGCTGATGTCGGCGTGTTTCCAGCGCCTGGACGGCAAACCTCACGGCGCTGTCCGTGCCGGGGGCCGTCGCGGAGCCTCCGCCCGCCCCCGGCGTCCCCCGTGCCCCCGGGGTTCCCGCGCCGCTGAGCGAGCTGGTGCCCGGAGTGCCCCCAGGGCCGTCCCAGCCCTGGCACTTGGACACTCCCGACCAGGCGCTGGCCCCGAAGGTCTACACGCCGACCGCCGAGGAGGACGCCTCCGAGCCGGCCGACGCCGACGCGGAGAGCGACGAGCTGATCGAGTACGTACCGCTGAGTGACGCCGTGGCGCGGCAGTCGGGGGTCGTGGCGTGCAGCAAGCAGACCGGGCCGTACCAGCGGCAGGTCGAGGGGTGGCTGCGGCTCAGGGTGGACGGGAAGCAGTCGGCGAACGACTGCCTGGCCATCCGGGCCTTTCAGGTCAGGTACGGGATCCGGCCCGACAGCGGCTTCGCCGGGCCCGTGACCTGGGCGAAGATGCAGCTCCTGTCGGCCGCGAAGAACCCGAACGCCGCCGGGAAGTGTCCCGTACGGGCCTACCGGGTCGCCTGTGTCGACCTCACCCGGCAGCTGACCTGGGTACAGAAGGGCACGAAGGTGCTGTTCGGGCCGGTGCCGATCCGCAGCGGGAAGGCCGGGTACCGGACGAGGAGCGGCTGGCACCGCGTCTACTGGAAGCACAAGAACCACTGGTCGACGCTCTACAACACCCCCATGCCGTACAGCCAGTTCTTCAGCGGCGGCCAGGCCTTCCACGGCATCTACGGCAGCGTCTACAACCCGCCCGGCTCGATGGGCTGCGTGAACATGCGGATCGCCGACGCCCGCACGCTGTGGGGCGTGCTCTACAAGGGTGACAGCGTGTACGTGTGGGGCCGCAGGCCTGGTACCTGAGGGCTGTGTCCGACCCCTCTGAGACACTGGGCGCGATGACTGAAACAGCACCCGCGCGGGCCCGCGCCGAGATCGACCTGGCCGCACTGCAGGCCAATGTGCGGGCTCTGCGCGCCCAGGCGCCGACCGCCGCCCTCATGGCGGTGGTCAAGTCCGACGCGTACGGACACGGGGCGCTCCCGTGCGCCCGAGCGGCCGTGGAGGCCGGTGCGACCTGGCTGGGCACGGCCACGCCCGAGGAGGCCCTGGCCCTGCGCGCGGCAGGGCTGCAGGGCCGGATCATGTGCTGGCTGTGGACCCCGGGCGGACCCTGGCGGGCGGCCGTCGAGGCCGATCTGGACCTGGGGATCAGCGGGCTGTGGGCGCTGAGGGAGGCCGCGGCGGCCGCGCGTGCGTCCGGCCGTACGGCCCGCGTCCAGCTCAAGGCCGACACCGGGCTCGGGCGGAACGGATGCCAGCCGGCCGACTGGCCCGAGCTCGTGGCCGAGGCCCTGCGCGCCGAGGCCGAAGGGCTCGTCCGGGTCACCGGCCTGTGGTCCCACTTCGCCTGCGCCGACGAGCCCGGCCATCCCTCCATCCAGGCCCAGCTCGGCAGCTTCCGCGAGATGCTGGCGTACGCGGAGGGGCAGGGCGTCCGCCCCGAGGTCCGGCACATCGCCAACTCGCCCGCCACGCTCACGCTCCCCGACAGCCACTTCGACCTCGTACGGACCGGGATCGCGGTGTACGGAATCTCGCCCAGCCCCGAGCTGGGCACCCCGGCGGACCTCGGGCTGCGACCGGTGATGACGCTGTCGGCCTCGCTGGCGCTGGTGAAGCACGTACCGGCGGGACACGGCGTCAGTTACGGACACCACTACGTCACGGCGGGCGACACGACCCTCGGCCTGGTGCCCGTCGGGTACGCGGACGGCGTCCCGCGCCACGCCTCCGGCACCGGACCCGTCCTGGTCGCCGGCAAGTGGCGGACGGTCGCGGGACGGGTCGCGATGGACCAGTTCGCGGTCGACCTCGGCGGGGACGAGCCACCGGTCGGCGAGCGAGTGGTCCTCTTCGGCCCCGGCGACCACGGTGAACCCACCGCCGAGGACTGGGCCCAGGCGGTCGGCACGATCGCCTACGAAATCGTCACCCGGATCGGAACCCGGGTGCCGCGCGTTTACGTGAATACCGAACAAGCGGGGTAACCGCATAGATGCCGGGCACGGCATCGCGGGAACCGGCAGCAACAGCACGACCAGCAGTAACAGCGACACCGACAGCGGACATGGGCAGCACCCCGGCGAAGAGGAGCGGTACGTGAGCGAGAGCAGCGCGGAGGCCGCCGTGGAAGCGGCCACGGCCGCAGCCTCGGCCGTCTCCGCAGCGGGGGGTGCGAACTGGCGCAGGGCCGGGATCGCCGGCGCCGCGATAGGCGTGGTCGCCGCGGGCGCCGCCGCCGGAGTCGCCATAGAGCGGCTCACGGTCGGCCGGGGCATGCGCAGGAAGGCCCGCCTCGCCCTCGACTCGGCCGGTCCGTACGGATCGTTGCGCGGCATGCCCGGCAAGGCCGTCGCGGACGACGGCACGGAGCTGTACTACGAGGTCGACGAGGTGGAGCCCGACTCCACCCTCGCCCCGCGCCGCCGCCGGCTCTTCGGCCGCAAGGCCCCGGCCCCCGTCACCGTCGTCTTCAGCCACGGCTACTGCCTCAGCCAGGACTCCTGGCACTTCCAGCGGGCCGCGCTGCGCGGTGTCGTACGGACCGTCCACTGGGACCAGCGCAGCCACGGCCGCTCCGCGCGGGGCGTGGCCCAGGTCGAGGACGACATGCCGGTCACCATCGACCAGCTCGGCCGCGACCTGAAGGCCGTCATCGACGCGGCCGCGCCCGAGGGCCCGCTCGTCCTCGTCGGCCACTCGATGGGCGGCATGACGGTGATGGCCCTGGCCGACCAGTACCCGTCCCTGATCCGCGAGCGGGTCGTCGGCGTCGCCTTCGTCGGTACGTCGTCGGGGAAGCTCGGCGAGGTCAACTTCGGGCTGCCCGTCGCGGGCGTCAACGCGGTACGGCGGGTGCTCCCCGGAGTGCTGAAGGCGCTGGGGCAGCAGGCCGCGCTGGTGGAGCGCGGGCGGCGGGCCACGGCCGACCTGTTCGCCGGGATCATCAAGCGGTACTCGTTCGCGTCCAGGGACGTCGACCCGGCGGTCGCGCGGTTCGCGGAGCGGCTGATCGAGGGCACGCCCATCGACGTGGTCGCGGAGTTCTATCCGGCCTTCACCGACCACGAAAAGACGGAGGCGCTCGCGCACTTCGCCGAGATGCCCGTGCTCGTACTGGCCGGGGTCAAGGATCTCGTCACGCCGAGCGAGCACAGCGAGGCCATCGCCGACCTCCTGCCGGACGCCGAGCTGGTGCTCGTGCCGGACGCCGGGCACCTGGTGATGCTGGAGCACCCGGAGGTCGTCATAGACCGGCTCGCCGACCTCCTCACCCGCGCGGGAGCCGTCCCGGCAGGGGCTACCGTGGGTGGTTATGGAAGCACCAGCAGCACCGCGCAACCCGGCTGAGTCCTCGGGACCCTCGGAGCCTTCCGTGGCCGGCGTCACCACTGAGATCACCGTCAATGCCCCCGAACAGATGCGGGAGTTGGGTCGCAGGCTCGCCAAGCTGTTGCGGGCGGGAGACCTCGTGATGCTCACCGGCGAACTCGGCGCGGGCAAGACGACGATGACCCGCGGGCTCGGCGAGGGGCTCGGCGTGCGGGGTGCGGTCACCTCGCCGACCTTCGTGATCGCGCGCGTGCACCCGCCCCTCGGCGACGGTCCGCCGCTGGTCCACGTGGACGCGTACCGCCTGGGCGGCGGGCTCGACGAGATGGAGGACCTCGACCTCGACGTCTCGCTGTCCGACTCCGTGATCGTCGTGGAGTGGGGCGAGGGCAAGGTCGAGGAGCTGGCCGACGACCGGCTGCACGTCCTCATCCACCGGGCCGTCGGCGACACCACTGACGAAGTACGGCACGTCACGCTGACCGGGGTCGGGGAGCGGTGGGCGACGGTCGGGCTCGGCGTGCTCTCCGCCTGATCAGGCCCCGTCCGATCACGCCTGGTCCGGCTTGGTCCGGCCCGGTCCTCGTAGGTTCGCCCCAACATTCCGACAAGGCGTCGGGAAGATGTTGCGTCGGGCGGCTTCGGCGTGTTCACATGGACGGAGGAGTTGGTTAGGTCTACCTAACCACGTCTGCTCCCGGAGCCCCTAGGAGGCCGCCATGGCGACGTCTGAACGTGATGTGACGCGTCCGTCGGGGCCCGTGGAGTCGACTCCTTCGGGGGTGGCTGGGGTGTCCATGCGGGAGTTGCTTGCGGCGGGGGTTTTTGCGCGGGTCGTTTCCACGCCGCCGGCTCCACCGGCTGCGCCGGTGCGGGAGGAACGGCGGCGCGCCGCGTAGCGCTCCGCGGGGAGCGTCGTTCGGATTCTGCGGGTGCGTCGGATTCTGCGGGTGCGCTGTGGCTGGTCGCGCCGTTCCTCGCGCCCCTAAAAGATTGCGCAGTTCCCCGCGCCCCTAGAAGCCAAAGACTGCGCAGTTCCCCGCGCCCCTAGAAGCCAAAGATTGCGCCGTTTCCCGTGCCCCTAAAAGACAAAAGACTGCGCCGTTCCCCGCGCCCCTGAAGGGGCGCTTGTGTTGGCCTACTTGATCACTGTGACGCTTGTGCCGATGGTGGCGAACTCCCACATTGCTGTGCCGTCTTCGCGGGATTCGCGGATGCCGCCGAGCTTCTTCGAGGAGGCGCGGGCGGAGGTCGTGCCGTTCAGGGCGGCGCTGAAGCCGATCGCTACGCCGGACACGTTCGTGAAGCGGACGACGTGTTCGACGGCGACGCCGTCCGAGCCGGTGATCTTGCCGGAGCGGGAGGTGACGACGTACGCGGCGGGCGCGGGATCCACCGTTCCGGGGGTCACCCTGAACGTGCGCTTGACCCGGTCACCCGCCCCGACGAGCCATACGCGGTCGTCGTCCACCGAGTAGACGACCCGTCGTCCCGTGCCCGAGGCGGCGGGCAGTGCCGTCGGGTGCTGCTTGTCCCGGGGGGCCTTGGCGGCCGCGGACGTCGAGGAGTCGGCGGGCCGGGAAGAGCCCAGGCCGCTCGGCACGTGCGCCGACGCCTGGTAGGTGAGGAAGCCGATCGCGGCGAGCGCCGTCGCGGTGAGCCCGGCCACGATTCCCGAGCTGCTCCGAACCACCTTGGGTGCCCACCTCTCGTACGGCATTTGTGCATTCTGTGACGTTAGCAGCAGGTCTGCGACGGATTGGGGCGGCCGTGCTCCGAGCCCGGGCGCCGTAGGCTGTTCGCGTGCTCTTGCTCGCTCTGGATACCGCCACCCCCGCCGTCACCGTCGCGCTGCACGACGGGACGTCCGTCATCGCCGCCTCCAGTCAGGTGGACGCGCGCCGGCACGGGGAGTTGCTCCTGCCGGCCGTCGACCGGGTGCTCGCCGAGGCCGGGCTGCGGCTCGACGCCGTCACCGGCATCGTTGTCGGCGTGGGCCCCGGCCCGTACACCGGGCTGCGCGTCGGTCTGATGACCGCCGACACCTTCGGGCTCGCGCTCGGCATCCCCGTACACGGACTGTGCACGCTGGATGGTCTTGCGTACGCGGCCGACCGTTCCATTGCCGACGGGCCCTTCGTCGTGGCGACCGACGCCCGGCGCAAAGAGGTCTACTGGGCGCGGTACGCCGACTCGCGCACCCGGGTCACCGAGCCCGCCGTCGACCGGCCGGGCGAGCTGGACATCGGCGGTCTGCCCGCCGTCGGCGCGGGTGCGCTGCTCTACCCCGACACCTTCCCGGACGCGCGCGAACCCGAGCACGTCTCGGCTGCCGCGCTCGCGTCCCTGGCGGCGGAACGGCTGGCCGCGGGCGAGGAACTGGAGGCGCCCCGGCCCCTCTATCTGCGCAGGCCGGACGCCCAGGTGCCCAGGAACTACAAGGTGGTCACCCCCAAGTGACGACCGCGGTGCTGCGCGAGATGCGCTGGTGGGACATCGAGCCCGTGCTGGAGCTGGAGAAGGACCTCTTCCCCGAGGACGCCTGGTCTCGGGGCATGTTCTGGTCGGACCTGGCCCATGCGCGGGGGCCGGGGGCGACTCGGCGGTACGTCGTGGCCGAGATCCCCTCCGACTCCGGAGGCGGTGCGCGGATCGTCGGGTACGGCGGGCTCGCCGCCGCCGGGGACGTCGGTGACGTGCAGACCATCGCCGTCTCCCGGGAGCACTGGGGCACCGGCCTCGGCGCGATGATCCTGACCGAACTGCTGCGGGCCGCGACCGCGTTCGAGTGCGCCGAGGTGATGCTCGAATGCCGCGTCGACAACGTCCGCGCCCAGAAGCTGTACGAGCGCTTCGGCTTCGAGGCGATCGGTTTCCGGCGCGGCTACTACCAGCCGGGGAACGTGGACGCGCTCGTCATGCGACTCAACGACCCATCGACATCCGTACAAGGAACCGAGATCAATGGCTGACGAACCGCTCGTCCTCGGCATCGAGACCTCCTGCGACGAGACCGGCGTCGGCATCGTCCGCGGCACGACCCTGCTCGCGGACGCGATCGCGTCCAGCGTCGACGAGCACGCGCGCTTCGGGGGTGTGGTGCCCGAAGTCGCGTCCCGTGCGCACCTGGAGGCGATGGTCCCCACCATCGAGCGGGCGCTGAAGGAGGCGGGTGTCGGCGCGAAGGACCTGGACGGCATCGCCGTCACCGCAGGACCCGGGCTCGCGGGCGCGCTGCTCGTCGGGGTCTCGGCGGCGAAGGCGTACGCGTACGCGCTGGGCAAGCCGCTGTACGGGGTCAACCACCTCGCCTCGCACATCTGCGTCGACCAGCTCGAACACGGGGCGCTGCCCGAGCCGACCATGGCACTGCTCGTCTCCGGCGGGCACTCCTCGCTGCTGCTCTCCTCGGACATCACCAGTGACGTACGGCCGATGGGCGCGACCATCGACGACGCGGCCGGCGAGGCCTTCGACAAGATCGCTCGGGTGCTGAACCTCGGGTTCCCCGGCGGGCCGGTCATCGACCGGTACGCCAAGGAGGGGGACCCGGGTGCCATCGCCTTCCCGCGCGGGCTCACCGGGCCCCGGGACGCCGCGTACGACTTCTCGTTCTCCGGGCTGAAGACCGCCGTGGCGCGGTGGATCGAGGCCAAGCGGGCTGCCGGGGAGGACGTGCCGGTGCGGGATGTGGCCGCGTCCTTCCAGGAGGCCGTCGTCGACGTGCTGACGCGCAAGGCCGTACGGGCCTGTCGTGACGAGGGTGTCGACCACCTGATGATCGGTGGGGGAGTGGCCGCGAACTCGCGGCTGCGGGTGCTTGCGCAGGAGCGGTGCGAGGCCGCGGGGATTCGGCTGCGGGTGCCGCGGCCGAAGTTGTGCACGGACAACGGGGCGATGGTTGCCGCGCTGGGGGCGGAGATGGTTGCCCGGGGGCGGGCCGCGTCCGACTGGGATCTGTCCGCGGATTCTTCGTTGCCGGTGACTGACACGCATGTGCCTGGGCGGTCGCAGTCGCATGACCATGGTCATGATCATGTGCATGAGGTCAGCAAGGGCAATCTGTACTCATGACTGTTGCGTTGATGTGGGAGGCGCGGGCCGTCGAGGGGCGGGGGGAGGAACTGCTTGCGTGGGTGAGGGGGCAGGACCTCCCGGCGCGGCCCCTGCGTCGGGAGGTCCTGCGGGCTCCGGGGGATCGGGTGCTCGTCATTACGTGGTGGGATGCCGCGTATGAGTCTGAGCTGCCTGAGTTGCCGGAGCCGGCTGGGGAGTTGGTTGCGCGGGCGGTTCATCGGTGGCGGTTCGAGGTTGTGGAGGGGTAGGGGGCGGGGGTTGTTCGTCGGGTGCGGGCCGGTGGGGGCTGGTCGCGCAGTTCCCCGCGCCCCTAAAAGATTGCGCCGTTCCCCGCGGCCCCAGGAAGCACGCCGTTCCCCGTGCCCCTGAAAGACAAAAGATTGCGCAGTTCCCCGCGCCCCTAATACGCCTCCGTCTCCCTTGAAGCGCAGCGCAGTTGGCGGTCCGGGCCCAAGTGGCGTTCCGGGCCCGTCAGGGTCACGTGGGTCGTGTGGTGGGTGTTTGTGCTGGACTTGGACAGGCGGAGTTCCAAAGCGCCCGGTTCCACTACGCGTTGGCCCTTGCCGTCTGTGAACGCCGACAGGTCCGGGTGGAAGGTGAACGTGATTCGGCGGGCCTTGCCGGGGGCCAGGGTCAGGCGGTGGTAGCCGATCAGGCGGACGTCGGGGCGGGTTACTCGGGCCACCGGGTCGTGGAGGTAGAGCTGGACCACCTCCGTGCCTTCTCGGGGGCCCGTGTTGCGGACCGTGACGGAGACGTCGTACGAGTCGTCCGTGCCGATCTCCGTCGCCTCCCCGTCCTTCGCCCCGTCCTCGATGTCCTCCCAGGCGAAGTCCGTGTAGCCGAGGCCGTGGCCGAAGGGGTGGAGGGGGGTCGGGTCGAGGTTGCTGACCGTGCCGGCCAGGCCCAGCGGGGGCTGGAGGTAGGTCCACGGCTGGCCGCCGGGCGTCTGCGGGACGCTCACGGGGAGCCTGCCCGACGGGTTCACGCGGCCCGACAGCACGCCTGCCACTGCCGGGCCGCCCTCCTCCCCCGGGAAGAACGCCTGGACGGAGGCGGCCAGTTGGCCGTGCCAGCGGCCGAGCGCGTACGGGCGGCCGGTGAGCAGGACCAGGATGACGGGGGTACCGGTGGCGGTGAGGGTGTCCAGCAATTGGGCCTGTACGCCCGGGAGTTGGAGGTCGCCCACGTCGCAGCCCTCGCCCGATGTGCCCCTGCCGAAGAGGCCCGCCCGGTCGCCCAGTACCGCCACGCAGACGTCCGCCTCGGCGGAGCGGGCCACCGCCTCCGCGAAGCCCGAGGTGTCCGGGTCCGTGGTGTCGCAGCCCTCGGTGAACGTGACCTTGGCGTCGGGGAGTTCCGTGCGCAGGGACTCCAGGAGCGTGGGGATCTCGATGCCCATCGGCTGGTCGGGGTGGTTGATGCCCACGTGCGAGGGGAACGAGTAGCAGCCCAGCATGGCCAGGGCGTCGGCCGCCCGCGGTCCGACCACGGCGATCCGGGTGTCGGGGGCGAGGGGGAGCAGGCCGTCCGGGTTGGAGAGCAGGACGACGGACTCCTCGGCGAGGCGGCGGGCCAGCACGCGGTTCGCGGTCGAGTCCAGGTCGATCGGGCCCGTGGGCTCGGGGGTCCAGTCCTCGTCCAGCAGGCCCAGTTCGCACTTCTGGCGCAGGACCCGGGCCGCCGCGCGGTCCACCAGGGACTCCGGGATCGTGCCCGCGCGTACCGCCTCGACCAGTGGGTCGCCGTAGCAGCGGAGCGTGGGGAGTTCGACGTCGATGCCGGCCGCCAGCGCCGCGTGGGCGGCCTCCGCCTTCGTGCCCGCCACCCGGTGCAGGGTCTCCAGGAAGCCGACACCGAAGTAGTCGGACACGACCGTGCCCGTGAACTGCCACTGCTCTCGCAGGAGTTCGGTCAGCAGATACGGGTCCGAGGACGCCGGAACTCCGTCCGTGTCCGTGTACGCGGCCATCACCGAACGGGCCCCGCCCTCGCGCAGCGCGAACTCGAACGGCGGCAAGGTGATGTCGGCGAACTCGCGCACACCCGCGCGTACGGGGGCGAGGTTGCGGGCGCCCGCTGAGGACGCGTACCCCGCGAAGTGCTTGAGCGTGGCGATGACGCCGGCGGACTCCAGGCCGCGGACGTAGGCCGCGCCGATCGTGCCGACCAGGTAGGGATCCTCGCCGATGGTCTCCTCGACGCGGCCCCAGCGCGGGTCCCGTACGACGTCCAGGACGGGGGCCAGCCCCTGGTGGACGCCGACGGAGGCGAGGTCCTTGCCGATGCGGTGGGCCATCTCCTCGACGAGAGCCGGGTCGAAGGTGGCGCCCCAGGCCAGGGGGACCGGGTACGCGGTGGCGCCCCAGGCGGTGAAGCCCGCCAGGCACTCCTCGTGGGCGACGGCGGGGATGCCGAAGCGGCCGGCCCCGGCGATGCGGCGCTGGGCGCGGGCCAGTGCCTGCGCGCCCAGCGCCGGGTCCACGGGGGCCGAGCCGAAGGAGCGGGTCAGCTGGCCGAGGCCGTGGGTGATCAGCTCGTCCCAGTCGTAGTCCGAGGTCATCTCGACCTGGTTCGGGGCGACTCCGTCACCGTCCGTGGCGGCGCCCACCCACACGCCGTACAGCTGGGCGGTCTTCTCCTCCAGGGTCATCCGGGCGAGCAGGTCGCGGGCCCGGGCCTCGGCGGGCAGGGCGGGATCACGCCAGGGGGCGGTGGTCATGAAACTCCTGTCGGGGTCTAGGGGGTTCATTTGCCGCCGACTCCCATCAGGCCGCCGACCAGGGCGCGGCGGGCCACCAGGTACACGGCGAAGATGGGGATGCCGGAGAGGACGACCGAGGCGAGCAGGGCGGGGATGTTCACGCCGAACTGGCTGACGTAGTTGAAGAGTCCGAGGGTCAGGACGCGGGGGCCGTCGGACTGGGTGAAGATCAGCGGGAAGAGGAAGCCGTTCCAGGCCTGGAGCGCGGCGAAGATGACGACCGTGCTGATGCCGCCCTTGGCCAGCGGGATGGCGAGCTGGAACAGCATCCGCTGGGGGGACGCGCCGTCCAGGGCCATCGCCTCGTACAGGTCCTCCGAGACGTCCCGCAGGGTGCCGACGAGGACCAGTACCGAGACCGGCATCGCGAAGGCCGCCGTCGGCAGGATGACCGCCAACAGGCTGTCGTACAGGTTGAGTTTGGCGATCAGGAGGTAGAGGGGGACCACGACCGCCTGGGCCGGGATCGCGACGCCGAGGAGGAACAGGCGGAAGGCCAGGCCCGACCAGCGGTTGCGGGTGCGGACGGCGACGTACGCGATCGGGACGGACAGGCCGAGGACGATGGCCACGACCGCGACGGCCACGATCGCGGTGTTGCTGAGCAGATGGCCGAAGCCGCTGTTCAGCACGGTGTTGTAGTTGTCGAGCGTCGGACTCGTGGGCGGGTTCAGCGGGTTGCCGGTGAGTGCCTTGTCCTGGCTGGTGAGCGAGGCCGACAGCATCGCGTAGATCGGGACGATGACGATCGCGAGCCAGATGGCCGAGCCGAGGCCCGAGACGGGGTTGCCGCGCTTGGTCCAGTGCTTGCGGCGGCGTTGCGGGGGCGGTGGCGTGGGACGCTCCTCGGTCTTCGCGGGACGTGGACGCGGCAACGTATCGTGTGACACTCCGTCACATCCCTTCGCGGGTGCTGCGCATGCTGCCGAAGCCGGTCAGCCGCACGAGGATCAGGGACAGCCCCGTGGCGGCCACCACCAGGAAGGACGCGATGGCGCTCGCGTAGCCGAAGTCGTAGCTCTTGAAGCCCGCCTCGTACATCAGGTACGGCAGGATCGCCGTGTCGGTGCCCGGGCCGCCCTTGGTGAGGATCAGCACGGTCTCGAAGTACGTGAGCGAGCCGACGACCAGCAGCACGGTGGACGTCGTGACGGTGTGCCGCAGCTGCGGGAGCGTGATCGAGAAGAACTGGCGATAGCGGCCCGCCCCGTCGATCGCCGCCGCCTGGTAGAGCACCTCGGGTATCTGGCGGGCCCCGCCCTGGTAGATCAGGGTGTGGAAGGGGATGAACTGCCAGCCGCCGACGAAGACGATCGCGAGGAACGCGCCGCTGGAGGAGCCCAGGATGTTCTCCTGGATGATGCCGAAGTTCGGGTCGAGCAGGGCGTAGAAGAGCAGCGCGATCGCCGTCGAGGAGAGCAGGAACGGCACGAAGAAGATCGCGGACAGGATCGCCCGGTTGCGCTGGCGGCCCGCCGCCCAGACGCCGAGCAGCAGCGCGATCACCGTCTGGAAGACCCAGCTCGCCGCCGTCAGCAGGATGGTGAGCCACAGGGACTGGACCATCCGGTCGTCGTCGATCAGCTTCCGCCAGTTGTCCAGGCCGACGGGCTGCGGGTCGCCCAGACCGTCCCAGCTGGTGAAGGAGAGGTAGAAGGCCAGGAGCATCGGGACCACGGCGAAGAAGGCGAAGAAGAGGACGCCGGGCAGGGCCCAGGCGGCGTGCGGGCGGCCGACGGCGGAGGACTTGGACGGCTTGGCGGGCGGGGTGGACGTGTTGGCGGGCGGGGTGGACGTGTTGGCTTTTGGTTCCGTTGGGCGGTCCTCTATCGGAGTCGGTGCACTCACTTCAGCTCCTTGAGCGCCGACACGAACTGGCTCGGCGAGGACTTCCCGACGAACAGCTTGTTGATCTCGGTGAGCATCGGGGTCGCGATGTCCGCGCCCAGCGCCTGGTCCCAGGAGAGGGTGAAGGCGGGCGCCTTCTCGACCATCTCGTACTGGAACTTCGCGAACTCCGGGTTGGGCGAGGCCTCCAGGAGTTTGGCCGCGTTGGCGGTGGTCGGGATGTCGCCGTTGGCCACCAGCGCCTTCGCGTACGCCTCCGAGGCGCAGTCCTTCAGGAACGCGATCGCGGCGTCCTTGTTCTGCGTACGGGAGTTGACGGACCAGTAGTTGGTGGGGTTGCCGACGACGTTGCGGATGTCGCCCGTGCCGCCCTCGACCGTCGGGAACGCGCACCAGCCCAGGTTGTTCTTCGCGAAGGACGGGAACTTGCCGAGCTGCGTCGAGTACTCCCACGAGCCCATCAGGTGCATCGCCGCCTTGCCCTTGGCGAAGACGGCCGGGGCACCGCCGTTGACGTACGACACCGAGCTGAACTTCGAGCCGAACGCGCCGTCGTCGATGAGTTCCTTGACGGTCTCGGCGGCCTTGAGGACGGCCGGGTCGCCCCAGGCGGACGCGTCGCCGCCCTGGATCTTCGCGAAGACCTCGGGGCCGCCGATGCGGTCGACGAGGTACTCCAGCCACATCAGCTCGGTCCACGTGTCGGCGCCGCCGAGCGCGAACGGGGTGATCTTCGCGGCCTTCAGCTTGGTGTTGATCTCCTGCAACTCGGCCCAGGTGGTGGGCGGTTGGAGCTTGTGCTCGGCGAAGACGGACTTGTTGTAGAAGAGGATGACCGGCTGCATGCCGCGCATCGGTATGCCGTAGTTGCGACCGCCGAGTCCACCGGCCGCGAGCACGGAGGGCAGGAAACCGCCCTTCAGGACCGGGTCGCCCTCGATGGTGTCGGTCAGGTCGATGAGCTGGTTCGCCTCCTGGTACGCCTTGATGGAGCCGCCGCCCCAGTTGAAGAAGACGTCCGGGGCGCTCGGCGAGCCCATCGCCGTGCGCAGCTTGGCCGAGTAGTCCGAGCCCGGGACCTTCTCCAGTTTCACCTTGCCCTTGGCCGACTTGCTCGCGGCGGACTTGTTGAAACGGTCGACGGCCGCCGTCTGGACCTTCACCGCGTCGTCCCCGTACACCATGGCGGTGATCGTGCCGCCGCCCCCGCCGGAACCTTCACCGGAGCCGCAGGCGGTCAGACCAGTGGTGAGCAGGGTGGTGGCACCGGCGCCGAGGACCCAGCGCCTGCTGAACGTCCTGCCGCCGAACGTCCCGCCGCCCAGGCTCCCGGGGCTGTCCGGACTCTCGCCCGTGGGCTGCCCGCCCGTGGGCCGCCCGCCGTTGGACCGCCCGCTGATCGACTCCATGACAGCACCTCTTTTTGTACTCGTTTTTGGACTCGCGACACGAATGTTTCGTAAGGCACTTCGAATGTTCCGGGAACGTATGGCTGCCGAAGGGCTTCGTCAAGAGGTTGCGCAGGGATACGATCCGGTCCATGACTCGCCCGAATCCCGCTGTAGCCCAGTCGGCGACACTCGCCGAGATCGCCCGCGAGGCGGGAGTCTCCGCTCCGACTGTTTCGAAGGTGCTCAACGGCCGTGCCGATGTGGCCCCCTCGACCCGCACCAGGGTCGAGGAACTGCTGCGCAACCACGGTTATCGGCGCCGGCGGGCCGAGGCGTCCCGGTCGCCACTGATCGACCTCGTCTTCCACGAACTGGAGAGTGCGTGGGCGATGGAGGTCATCCGGGGCGTGGAGAACGTGGCGCGGGACGAGGGCCTGAGCGTCGTCCTCTCCGAGAGCGCGGGCCGCCTCACGCCCGGGCGTACCTGGGCCGACCAGGTCGCCGCCCGCCGCCCGCACGGCGTCGTCCTCGTCCTCAATGGGCTCGACGAGTCCCAGCGGGCGCTGCTCACCAGCCGCTCGATCCCGTTCGTCGTGGTCGACCCGGCGGGCGACCCGGGCGACGACGTGCCGTCCGTGGGCGCCACCAACTGGCAGGGCGGCCTCGCGGCCACCCGTCATCTCGCCGATCTCGGCCACCGGCGCATCGGCGTGATCAGCGGGCCCTCGCGGATGATGTGCAGCCGCGCCCGGCTCGACGGCTACCGCGCGGCGCTCGACACCGCCGGGCTGCCGGCCGACCCCGCGCTCATCCGCACCGGCGACTTCCACCACGAGAGCGGCTACCGGGAGGGGCTTGAGCTCCTGAAGCTCCCCGACCGCCCGACCGCCGTCTTCGCGGGCAACGACCTCCAGGCCCTCGGCCTGTACGAGGCCGCCCGCGAGCTGGGTCTGCGCGTGCCGGAGGACCTCAGCATCGTCGGTTTCGACGATCTGCCGGTGGCCCGCTGGGTCGGCCCCCCGCTGACCACCGTCCGCCAGCCGCTCACCGAGATGGCCGAGGCGGCGGCCCGGCTCGTCCTCGACCTCGGCCGAGGCGAGCGCCCCTCGGCGGCGACCCGGGTGGAACTGGCCACGAGCCTGGTGGTGCGCAGCAGCACGGCGGAGCCGGCGGGGGAGGGGCGGGCGGCGTACTTCGGGGCGCGGTGATCGAAGCGGGCCGTCGAAACTTTCGAAGACTTTCGGCGGGGTGCCGTCCGCTCCTTACCGGCAGCTGAGAAGACCCAGCGAAATATGAGAGTTTGACTAGGAAAACCGGGAAGTGGTTCCTCGTTGTAATAATTCGGACTTACGTTCCTGTCTGTGAGTGGAGAAGACGAGCACGGGGGCGGGGGCGCCGAGACACCCGGCGCGGGGCGGCAACGATCCAGACGGGCACGGCTGTTCAGGGCCGCGGGAATCGCGCTCGGCTGCGCCCTGGTCGTCTCGCTGGCCGGTGCGGGGTGGGCGTACTGGCATCTGAACCAGAACATCAAGAGCGTCGACATCGACAGCGCGCTGGGCGACGGCCGCCCGGCGAAGTCGATGACGACGCCCAGTCCCTATGGCGCGGCCTCCCCCTCCCCGCTCCCGAGCGGCGCGCTCAACATCCTGGTCCTCGGCTCCGACTCGCGGGACGGCAAGCGGAACAAGGAACTTGGCGGCGGCAGCAGCGGCGGAGCCCGTTCAGACACCGCGATGGTCATCCACCTCGACGAGGGCCGGACGAAGGCGACCGTCGTGAGCATCCCGCGCGACACCCTCGTCACACGCCCCTCCTGCCCGCGGGAGTCCGGCGGTTCGACATCGGTGTCGTACGGCGCGATGTTCAACTCCGCGTACTCGGTCGGCGGGCCCGTCTGCGCGGTCAAGACCGTGGAGTCCATGACGAACGTCCGCATGGACCACTACATCGAGATCGACTTCGCGGGTTTCGCCGATCTGGTGGACGCGCTGGGCGGGGTCACGGTGACCACGGACGAGGACATCTCCGACGAGGACAGCCGCCTCGAACTGGAGGCGGGCACCCACCACCTCGACGGTACGCAGGCGTTGGCCCTCGCCCGGACCCGGCACGGCATAGGCGACCAGAGCGACCTCGGCCGCATAGGCCTTCAGCAGCAACTGGTGAAGGCCCTCCTCGACCAGGTCGACTCCACGAACCTCCTCACCAACCCCACCCGCCTCTACCGTGTCGCCGAAGCCCTCACCGACAGCCTCACCACGGACACCGGCCTCAACTCCCTCACCGAACTCATGAGTCTCGGCCAGAGCCTGAAGTCCCTCTCCTCCACCACAACGGAGACGGTGATGATGCCGGTGGTCCCGGCCCCGTCCGACCCCAACCGGGTGGTGGCGAACGAGCCGGAGGCGAGCGAGCTTTGGGAGTCGTTGCGGTGAGGGGCTTTTAGCAGGTGGGTAGGGGCGGAGCTGCCCAATCCCCTTCACCTGCCGTAACCTCGAAGTGACCATTGATGCACACAGCGTGGTGTGCACAGGTGGAGGTGGGGTCCTTTGAGTGAGCAGTCGCCGATCGCGTGGAGGTACTGCGGCCACCAGTTCAAGATGTGGCGGCAGGAGGCGGGGGTCAGCCGCGAGGACGTCGGCAAGGAGTCCAACTACTCGCCGGACACGATCACTTCGTTCGAGCGCGGGGTGCGCCGGCCGACGGCCCGACTGCTCGACATCGGGGACGAACTGTTCGGCGCCCGGGGGAAGTTGAAGGCGGCGGCGCAGTATCTGGAGCCGGAGAAGTTTCCGCCGCGCACGCAGGACTTCATGGACTGTGAGGCGGACGCGATCGCCTTGCAGTGGTACGAGACATTGCTGATCCCTGGCCTGCTGTAGGCCGAGTCCTATGTGCGGGCGCTGCTCGGCGCCCACTATCCCCCGCTGGACGACGAGACGATCGAGAGCCGGGTGGCAGCCAGGCTGGAGCGCCAGCATCTGCTGGTCCGCAAGCCGACGGCGTACTTCGGGTTTGTTTTCGAGGAGATCGCGCTGCGGCGCCCTGTGGGGGGATCGGCGACCATGCGGGAGCAGTGTCAACGTCTCTTGGAAGTGGGGCGGTTGCGGAATGTCTCCGTCCAGGTGCTGCCGACCGACCGGGGTGCGCATGCCGGTCTCAACGGCCCCATGGTGCTGATCGAGACGCCCGAGCGCGAGCATTACGCGTATGAGGAAGGGCAGGCGGTCAGCATGCTGCACTCCGGTTCGGAGGATCTGAGTAACCTGACTCAACGCTTTGGCATGATCCGGACGCAGGCCCTCAGTACGGAGGAGTCGGCACGGTTCATCGGGAAGGTGGCTGACGAGTGGTGAACATAGAACTCGCCTGGTTCAAGTCGAGCTACAGCGGAACTGAGGGGGGCGCCTGCATCGAGGTCGCCCTCCGCCCCCGCACCGTCCACATCCGGGACTCGAAGCTCAACCCGATCGGTGATGGCCCCGAGTTGACCGTCCCCGCCTCCGCGTGGGCGGAGTTCGTCGCGCACGTCGGGGCTTGAGCTTCGGGGGTCGGGATTCGAGACCCTTTTTGTAAGGAATGGGTGGGTGGCTCAACCCACCCGCCCTCCCTTGTGCCCCGCCGAGGCGGGCTCAATTGACGCCCGGGCCAGGGGAGATGACTTTTTGTGATCGGGTCGCGGCGGAGCGTGGCGGACGTGTAGCGTGCGCCGGGAAAGCATCGACCCCCGTGGGTGTTGGAGCACCGCGCGGGGGTCTGACCACCGAATCGAACGAGAGTCGATCCATGGCTACCGCCCAGCTTAGTGCTGCCCCGCGCCCCTCCGCCCATCCCATGGCCAATCCGGGGTACGGGCAGTGCGCCATCGGGACCGCCCTCAACAACCTCTCCGCGGCCGGGCACTTGCGGCGAGTGCGACGGCCCGTCACCGTCGACGGCTGTCCGCGCTGGGTGTGGCACACCTTCTTCTCGCGGACCGCGCGTGACGACGCGTGGTGGAGTGCCTTTCTGGCCGGGGAGGCGCCGGTCACCGAGCCCTCTCGGGTGGTGCGGTCGGCCGCGTACGGCGTGCTCGCGCGGCTCGGTCGTGTCGACGCCCGGCTCACGCTCTCGTCCGCCGAGTGCGGGGCCCTGGAGGAGCAGGCCGCCGAGTGGTTCGCGCGGGGCGCGGGCGAGGCGCAGCTCGTGCAGGCGGTGATGGCGGGGCTTCCCGAGCGGGTGGCCCATCCCTACGGATTCGTACGGGCTCGGCTGCTGGGCAAGCTGCCGCCGGAGCCGGTCGAGACACGGGCGGCGCGTTACGAGGTGGTGTGTACGGCGTGTGGTGAGCCCGGTGACGGGGGTGAGATGCGGGGCGGATTGTGCGGGGGCTGCTGGGGCGGACGGCCCGGCCTCGCGGCCGATCGGGTGCACGCCCGAGCGGGGCAGGTGCGTGCCGCCCTGCGGGGCGGGCGGAGTACAGGAAGTACGGAGAAAGGAGCACGTTCATGACGACCTTGCAGCACGGCCCACCCGTGGCCGGGGCAGGATGGAGGGGAGGAGGCGACGCCATGACCCCCAGCACTGCCGATCACCAGCCCCAGATGCTCGTCGAGGACTTCGAGGAGCTGGCACGCACCGCGCATGAGCTTGTACGGCTGGAATTCATCAACGGAAAGGTCGTGGTCAAGCCCGTGCCGGACGGTAACCACAGGGAGATCATCGTCTGGCTGCAGGAGATGTGCATGCAGCACCGCCCTGATCTCAGGCTGTACGCGGAGTGTGAGCTCAAGATCGAGGAGTACCGCAAGGGGCGGGCCAAGCCGGATGGTGTTCTGGCTCCCCGTAAGCACTTCGTCGGTACGGGTGAGTGGGCCGAGCCGGACGGCGTCCTGATGACTGTCGAGGTCACCTTCCGTGATCGGGACACGAACCAGCGCGACCGCGTCGACAAGCCACACGGCTACGCGGCCGCGGGAATCCCCGTCTACCTTCTCGTCGATCGGGACACGAACAGCGTCACCGTGTACGCCGATCCGGAGAAGGGGGAGTACCGCTCGGTCACCAGCCGGGCCTTCGGTGTCGCGATCGACCTGCCGGACCCCGTCGGCTTCACCCTGGAGACCGACGAGCTCAAGGAGTTCGCCTACTGACGTGAGCCGGTGGCCCGGTGGCCTGCGGAAATGTGTCGGCGGAGATCTTCTCGAAGAAATTCCGAAGAAATCCGGCGAGCGTGTCGATCCCGCCGCCCGCCGTTCGACGCACGGGGTGAGAGGGAAGGTGGGACAAGCCCCGCCCCCGCACCGAAAGACTCAGGGAGTCACCATGCCTCGCTACCTGTCGATGATCCGGATCGATGAGCAGAACGCGCCCGCCGAAGGGCCCAGCGATGAGCTCATGGCGCGGATGGGGGAGCTGATCGAGGAGATGACGAAGGCCGGGGTGCTGCTGGACACCTCCGGGCTGAAGCCGACCGCGGAGGGGACGCGGGTGCGGTGGGAGGGCGGGGAGATGTCCGTCACCGACGGGCCGTTCACCGAGGCCAAGGAGGTCGTCGGCGGGTACGCGATGCTGCAGGCCAAGGACAAGGCCGAGGCCGTCGAGTGGACCAAGCGGTTCCTCCAGATCCACGAGGCCCACTGGACGGTGACCTGCGAGGTACGGGAAATCGTCGAAGGCTGAACCTTGGCCGTACGGGCCCGGGGGTGTCTGATGGTGGAGCGTGACACCAGAACCATCGGCGGACGCCCCCGCCCACGCCATCGAAACCGTCTTCCGTATCGAGTCGCCCCGCATCATCGCCGGGGTCGCGCGCATCGTGCGGGACGTCGGGATCGCGGAGGAGCTGGCGCAGGACGCGCTGGTCGCCGCGTTGGAGCAGTGGCCCCGGGAGGGGGTGCCCGGCAATCCCGGGGCCTGGCTCATGGCCACGGCAAAGCACCGGGCGATCGATCTCGTACGGCGGCGTGAGCGGTACGCGCGCAAGCTCGTGGAGATGGGGCGGGACCTGGAGGCGTCCGCGCCGCACGGGCACGTCGACGAGCCGGCCGATCCCGACGACATCGACGACGACCTGCTGCGACTCGTCTTCACCGCGTGCCATCCCGTGCTGTCCGCCGAGGCCCGTATCGCCCTCACCCTGCGGCTGCTCGGCGGGCTGACCACCGTCGAGATCGCCCGTGCCTACCTCGTCCCGGAGGCGACCGTTGCCCAGCGCATCGTGCGCGCCAAGCGGACGCTCGCCGCTAAGGCCGTCGCCTTCGAGGTGCCGTACGGGCCCGAGCGCGAGGCCCGGCTGGGGTCCGTACTCGAAGTCATCTACCTGATCTTCAACGAGGGGTACGCGGCCACCGCGGGCGACGACCTGCTGCGCCCCGCGCTCTGCGAGGACGCCCTCCGACTCGCGCGTGTGCTCGCCGAGTTGATGCCCAAGGAACCCGAAGTGCACGGGCTGGTCGCCCTGTTGGAGATCCAGGCGTCCCGGTCTGCCGCGCGCACCGGGCCGTCGGGCGAGCCCGTGCTGCTCAAGGACCAGCAGCGCTCCCGGTGGAACCGGCTTCTCATCCGCCGCGGGTTCGCCGCTCTCGCCCGCGCGGAGGCCGTGTCCACGGGTGGCGGGCCGGGGCCTTATGTACTGCAGGCCGCCATCGCCGCGTGCCACGCCCACGCCTATACGTACGAGGAGACCGACTGGGCGCGGATCGCCACGTTGTACGGGCTGCTCGCCGCCCGGACTCCGTCTCCGGTGGTCGAGCTGAACCGGGCCGTGGCCGTGTCCATGGCAGAGGGGCCCGAGGCCGGGCTCGCCATCGTGGACGCGCTCGTCGCCGAACCGGCGTTGCGGGGCTATTACCTGCTGCCCAGTGTGCGGGGGGATCTGCTGGTGCGGCTCGGGCGGGTGGAGGAGGCGCGGGGGGAGTTCGAGAGGGCGGCTTCGTTGACGCGGAACGAGAGCGAGCGGGGGCTTTTGCTGGGGCGGGCGGAGGAGTGCGGGTAGCTCCGCCGGTTCGCTTCGCCGGATGGCTCCGCCGGTTCGCTTCGCCCGCGGGCGGTTCGGAGTCTGCGGGTGCGTGGGGGCTGGTCGCGCAGTTCCCCGCGCCCCTGTCGGGGCGCGGGGTGCCGCGTCCACCTACGGGGAGCTGGATGCCGTAGCTCGAACGGCCCATCCACCGAGACCCCGTCCTGCCCCCGTGTCACGGTGGGGATACCTGTCGCCACCACCGGACCCGGGAGCGTCGTCATGGCAGATCTGCAGGACGAACTGCACGCAACCGCCGAGGTCGGCGAGCTGGATCGCCCCGATGTCGAGGGGGAGTTCGAGCCGGATGTTCTTGAGGACGAGCGGGGTCTCGCAGTCGATGCCGGACCCGAGGCGGACGAGGGGGACGCGGCCGAGGACCCTCTCGTGCGCGCGCACGCCCTTCTCGCCGCCCACCCCGTCGCCGACGGCTACAGCGGTCTGCCGTGGGCCCTGCGGCACCTGCCCTGGTACGACCTGGAGCTGGGCGAGAGCACGATAGACACGGATGTGCCCAGGCTGAGGGAAGGGCACGTGGCGGCGTTGTTCTGGTCGCTGCATCTGCCCGAGGGCCTCGTCGGCGAGCGGGCGGTCGGGGCCACGCTGGAGCAGCTCGACCTGGTGAGGACCGTGGTGGAGGCCCATCCGGAGGGACTGCGGATGGCACACAGCGCGGCCCAGGTCACGGACGCCAGGAACTGCGGGCGGGTCGCCGTGCTTCTCGGCCCCGCGGCCGCCGCCGCGCTGGACGACTCGCTGGGCATCCTGCGCGCGCTGCACTCCCTCGGCCTGCGCGTCCTCACCCTCTCCGGCGCGTCCTGGGCCGGCGAGAACGGGCTGACCAGGTTCGGCGAGGAGGTCGTACGCGAGACGAACCGCATCGGCGTGCTCGTCGACCTGTCCGGCGCCTCCGACGCGACCGTCCGCCGCGCCCTCACCATCTCCAAGTCCCCGGTCGTCTTCACCCGCTCCGCCGCCCGCGCCCTGCGCCCCCACCCGGCGAACCTCCCCGACGACGTGCTCGTCGAACTCGGCATCACCAAGGGCCTGTGCCTCGTCCCGCTGACCGCCGAGCAGACGGGCCCGTCGGTACGGGACGTCGCGGACCACCTCGACCACGTACGCGCGCTCGCGGGGCCGGAGTGCGTCGGCCTCTCGGGGACGTACGACTCCGGGGCCGCGCACCCCCAGGACCTGTCCGACGCCTCGGGGTATCCGCGCCTCGTCGCCGAACTCCTCGGCCGCGGCTGGTCCGAGTCCGACCTCGCCCTGCTCACCTGGGGCAACGTCCAACGCGTCCTGCGCAGCGCGGACTTCACGGCTCGCGCCGCCCGCAGCCGCCGCGAGCCGTCCACGGCGAAGATCGCCGAAATGGACGGCTAGCCCCCGGCGGTCCGTTGCCGGTCGGCTGCGGGTCGGTGGGGGCTGAGCGCGCAGTTCCCCGCGCCCCTGAAAGACGGGGCTGCGCCCCTGTCTCCGCCTCAGCAGGCGCAGAGGCAGAACGGGTGCCCGGCCGGATCCGCGTACACCCGCCACCCCCGCCCCCGATCCGCCGCTTCGAGCACGGTCGCGCCCAGGGCCAGGACCTCCTTCTCCGCCGAGTCCAGGTCCTCGACCGTCAGGTCCAGATGGAACTGCTGGGAGCCGTCGGGCGCGGGCCACTTCGGCGGTACGTGGCCGGGGGCGGCCTGGAACGCCAGCGCCCGTCCGCCGGGCAGCCGCAGGTCGACCCAGTCGGCCTCCCCCTCGGTCTCGACGGTGCCGCCCAGCACCCCGGCGTAGAACGAAGCGAGCGCGCGGGGGTCGGGACAGTCCAGAACGACGGTGCCCAGTTCGGCGACAGCCATGACTTCCTCCTCGGTTGTTACCTGTACAGGCGTTCAATCGGTAACCGTTACCGCATGCTGCCGCAATGAAGGTAACGACGCAAGGGCGGGGGTGCGGCGAGTGCTGCCGCGGTGACAATCTCGATGGACGTGACATGTACCCCTCGGGTAACTTTCCGGCGGGGGTTTGATCACTGATGCCCCCTCAGCTTTCACTGATCCTTCGTTTTCCTTCGCATCTCGTCTCAGGGGGACTGTTCATGATGAAGTCGCGGCTCGGCGCGCTGGCGATGACGGGCGCTGCCACCGTCGCCATGATGGGGCTCTCCACCGGCACGGCCCAGGCGGGCATCGCGGGGTACAACCTCTGCGCCCAGGCCACGGGTTCCGTCTACAACTCGCTGTGCCTGTACTACAACTCCAACCAGGAGGGCTCGTTCGCCGCGTTCACGCGCAACGTCGCCGACCTGGACCCGTGGATCTTCGGCCACATCGGTACGCCCAACAGCGCCGGCCAGGGCCAGGGCGTCAAGAACAACGCGGCCAGCGCCGCCAACCCGGGCAGCAACTGCTGGCGTGTGTACTTCAACAGCAACTACGCCGGTGCCAGCGACTACATCGGCGACAGCGGCTACCGGCAGCTCGTCTCCACGTACAACGAGAACGCCTCCGTGAAGGCGTGCTGACGAGCCGATGAGACGACCACTCCCGCGGGCCACGTACTCCGTGGTGCTGATGTCCGCCCTCGCCGCGGGACTGATCAGCGGCTGCTCGACCAGTGGGACGCCGAGCGACTCGGAGCCCTCCGGCGCCGGCAAGGCACAGGCCCAGGCCCAGGCCCAGGCTTCGGCCCCGGCCGAGTCGCTCGGCTTCACCCCACGACGCCTCGATCTCCCCGTGTACGACTACCAGTTGAGCCCGCCGCAGTACGCGAAGGTCGCCGAGGCGAAGCAGGCCCTCGTCACCGCGTGCATGAAACGGTACGGATTCTCCTGGAGCGCCCCGACCCCCACGATCCCCCGCCAGGACCGCAGATACGGGGTCATCGACCGCCGCGCCGCGCAACGGTACGGCTATCACCTGCTGCCCACGGACAGCTCGGTCGCGGCGGAGTCCGGAGCCGCGACCCCCTCCAAGGAGGAGATGGCGGCCCTCACCGCAGGACAGCTGCTCGACGGCGACACCGGTGAGTCCCGCCTCGCCGCCGGGTACGACTCCCCGGTGAAGCGGGTCCGCGGCAAGGCGGTGCCACCGGGCGGCTGCTCGCAGGAGGCCGAGCGGAAACTGCTGGGCCGCGACGACCTGCGCTCCGAGGCCGGGGTCGTGAGCCGGATCAACACCGAGTCGTTCAGCTCGTCCATGAGCACCCCGGCCGTGAAGGCTGTCTTCGCCAGGTGGTCCTCGTGCATGAAGAAGGCGGGGTACGACTTCGCCGACCCGCTCAAGAGCATCGGGTCCGCCGATCTGAACGTACCCACCGCTCCCAAGGCCGAGACCGCGCTCGCGACCGCGGACGTGAAGTGCAAGGAGTCGGTGGACCTCGTCGCCGTCTGGAGCCGCGCGGAGACCTCCATCCAGCACGGCATGATCAAGAAGAGGGCGTCGGCGACGGCGGCACAGCGCGCCGACAACGCGACGCGACTGCGCAACGCGGCGGAGATCGTCAGGAGGTCCGGCTGACGGGCCGACCGGCCGGCAGCGGTTACCGCATGGCCGCTGCCGGAGGTAACGTCGCCGGTATGAATGACCGCGCGCCCGCACCCGGCGGGCTGGCCCTGCTCCAGTCCCTGGTGAACACCCTGGACATCGAGACGGGTGCCGACGCCCTGGACACGGTGGAGGGGCGCGCCGGGCTGGACCTGGCGGCGGCAGACGTGGAGGCCGCGCGGGAACTGCGTGAGTCGCTGCGGGCCGTCTGTCTCGCGCACGCGGGCCATCCGGCACACCGGGAGGTACGCCCCCTCGACGAGCTGCTCGCTTCGGCCCC
>NZ_JAPWHT010000011.1:0-56867 GCF_027270795.1 Streptomyces sp. ActVer | reverse complement strand
GGGGCGCTGGCGGGGCTGGTGGCGGTGGTGCGGCCGACGACGGGGAATGGGTCCGGCGCCGGAACCGGGAGCATGAGTGCGGGTGCGGGTAAGGGCCCGGGTGGCGGGGGCCCCACGCCCTCCTCCGCGAGTGACACCGCCGCCGGGGTCCACCTCGCGGCGTACGCCCTCGGCACCGGGCAGGGCTTCGTGCTGGGCGTGGCTGCCCCGCGCCGCGATCCCGGCGACCACACGATCGCGTCCGTGGGGGCCGTGCTCCTCTCCCTCCTCACCGGGGAGCACCAGAGCAGCACGGGTGCGGCGCGCTCCTCGGCCCTCGTACGGCTATTGCTGGGCGCCGCTCCGGAGGAGGTCGCACCACTGCTGGGCGGGGGTGAGCGCTGGGTGGTGGTGCACGCGCGGCCGGACGGTCCGGCGCCGGACGCCGTGACCGCGTCCGCGCTGGGGGCGGCGCTCGGTTCGGCGCTGGTGGATGTGGACGGTGACGTCGTACGGGTCCTCGTGCCCGCGGGTCACCGTGAACCGGCCGTCCAGCAGGGCTGGACGTGCGGGGTGAGCGCCCCGGTGGGCGCGCAGGAGTGGGCGTCCGCGGACACGCAGGCGGCGCGCGCCCTGTCCCGCGCGAGAGCGACCCGAGCCCGTCTGGTCCGCCACGGCGAACACCCGGGCCTCGCCGACCTGGTCGCACCGTCCGAGGCCGCGGCCCACGCCCGTACGGTGCTGGCCCCCATCACCGCGAACCCCGCCCTCACGGAGACCCTCCGCACCTGGCTCTCCCTCCACGGCAGTTGGGACCGCACGGCCGTCGCCCTCTCCGTCCACCGCAACACGGTCCGCCAACGCATCACCCGCTGCGCGACCCTCCTGTCAACAGACCTGGACGACCCGGACGTCCGCATGGAGCTGTGGTTCGCGCTGCGGCACGCGTAAGGCGGCGTCGTCCTCAAACGCCGTACGGGCTGAAAGGCAGGGGCGCAGCCCCGCTTTTCAGGGGCGCGGGGAACTGCGCGACAAGCCACTCACCACCCGCACCCGGCACACAACCCCACCCACCCCACTCCACCCCGCCCCAAACCCCGAGTGACCCATGTCCCACGGTTCGATACACCGGCGCCACCCAGCGGAGCGCACCGGCAGAATGGGGGGCATGCCGATACCCGGGACCCCCAGCCGCGCCGACCTCGTAGACCACCTCGTACGGACGCGAATCGCGGGCGACGTAGCCACCCCCCGCGAGAACAACCTCTCCCACTACCGCAAGCTGGCGAACGGCGACCGCAACTACTGGCTCGGCCTGGAGCTCGGCGACCGCTGGACCGACGAGCAGGACGTCCTCGCGGTGATGGCCGAGCGGTGCGGCGTGAACGACGACCCCGAGTACCGCTACGGCCAGGACACCATCGACCCGGACCTGACGGTCGACGCCCTGGAGCGGATGGCCGGCCGGCTGCGCAAGGCGGCCGCGGGCAAACAGCGCGTGCTGTTCGCGACGGGCCACCCGGGCGGCCTCCTCGACGTGCACCGCGCCACCGCCGCCGCCCTGCGCTCCGCCGGCTGCGAGATCGTCGTGATCCCGGACGGCCTGACCACGGACGAGGGGTACGTCTTCCAGTTCGCGGACGTCGCGGTCCTGGAGCACGGCGCGACGCTGTGGCACACCCACTCGGGCGAGCCGATGCGCGCGATCCTGAAGGGCCTGGAGGGGGCCGGCCGCCCCCTGCCGGACCTGGTCGTCGCCGACCACGGCTGGGCGGGCTGCGCGGGTCAACTGGGCGTCGACTCCATGGGTTACGCGGACTGCAACGACCCGGCCCTGTTCCTCGCGGAGTCCGAGGGCACGGTCCAGGTGACCGTCCCCATGGACGACCACGTCACGAGCCCCCGGTTCTACGACCCGATGACGGCGTACCTGCTGGACGCGGCGGGCCTCACGGACACCGACGCCGAAACCGACACGGACGCGGAGACCGGGACAGAGGCCAAGAGCAACTGAGCCTCCTCCGCCCGCGCCCGGCAGGGCCCCCTCGGCCCGCCGGCGCCGTCACCGCGGAACGCGAACCACACCCTCCTGGATCACCGTGACCGCCAGCCGCCCGTCCTGCGTGTAGATACGGGCCTGGCCGAGGCCCCGGCCGCCGGACGCGGACGGGGACTCCTGGTCGTACAGCAGCCATTCGTCGGCGCGGAACGGCCGGTGGAACCACATCGCGTGGTCCAGGGAGGCTCCGACGACGTCTCCCGTGACCCAGCCGCCGCGCCCGTGGGCGAGCAGCACGGAGTCGAGGAGCGTCATGTCGGAGACGTACGTGGCGAGACAGACGTGCAGGAGCGGATCGTCCGCGAGCTTGCCGTTGGCGCGGAACCACACCTGGGAGCGCGGCTCGCGGGCCTCCCCGACGCTGGCGAACGGCGGCGCGTCGACATAGCGGAGGTCGACGGCCTCGCGGGCCTCCAACAACCGCTCCAGGACACCCTGTTCGCGGTACAGGTCCATGTACCGCGGCAGCAGCTCGGCCGCCGTCGGCAGGGTCTCCGGATCGGGCGCGGGCGGCATGTCGGCCTGGTGCTCCATGCCCTCCTCGTACGTCTGGAAGGACGCGGAGAGGTGGAAGATCGGCTGGCCGTGCTGGACGGCGACCACCCGGCGGGTCGTGAAGGACCGGCCGTCGCGGATCCGGTCGACGGTGTAGACGATCGGCGCGCCCGCGTCCCCGGCGCGCAGGAAGTACGCGTGCAGGGAGTGGGCGAACCGGTCGTCGGGGACCGTACGCCCCGCGGCGACCAGTGCCTGCGCGGCGACCTGCCCGCCGAAGACTCGGGGGACGACGGCGAACCGGGACTGGCCGCGGAAGATGTCCTGCTCGATCTGCTCGAGGTCGAGCAGATCGAGCAGGGCTTCAAGTGCCTGACTCATGTGTCAGTTGTACCGTGCAGTGATTTCGCGGGTGTTTTCTCGGCTGGTTTCCGGGCCCTACAGACCCATGTCCTTGGCGATGATCGACTTCATGATCTCGCTGGTGCCGCCGTAGATGCGGTTGACGCGGTTGTCCGCGTACAGACGGGCGATCGGGTACTCGTTCATGAAGCCGTAGCCGCCGTGCAGCTGGAGGCAGCGGTCGATGACGCGGTGCGCGACCTCGGTGCAGAACAGCTTCGCGGACGCGGCCTCGGCGGGGCTGAGTTCACCCGCGTCCAGGGCTTCGAGCGAGCGGTCGGCGACCGCCTGCGCGGCGTCCACCTCCGCCTGGCAGGCGGCCAGTTCGAACTTGGTGTTCTGGAAGTGCGAGACCTGCTTGCCGAAGACGGTGCGCTCCAGCACGTACTCCTTGGCGAACCGGACGGCCGCCGCGGCCTGCGCGTACGCGCCGAACGCGATGCCCCAGCGCTCGGAGGGCAGGTTGCCGCCGAGGTAGTAGAAGCCCTTGTTCTCCTCGCCGAGGAGGTCCTCGACGGGCACCTTCACGTCGACGAACGCCAGCTCGGCGGTGTCGGAGGTCTTCAGCCCGAGCTTGTCGAGCTTGCGGCCCACCGAGTAGCCCTCGGACTTGGTGTCCACGGCGAAGAGGGAGATGCCGAAGCGGCGGTCCTCGGCCGTGGGCGCGGCGGTGCGGGCGCAGACGATCACCTTGTCGGCATGCACGCCACCCGTGATGAAGGTCTTGGCGCCGTTGAGGACGTAGTGCGAGCCGTCCTCGGAGAGCTTCGCGGTGGTCTTCATGCCCGCGAGGTCGGAGCCGGTGCCCGGCTCGGTCATCGCCAGCGCCCACATCTCCTCGCCGGAGACGAACTTCGGCAGGAAGCGCTTCTTCTGCTCGTCGGTGGCGAGCGCCTTGATGTAGGGCAGGCCGAGCAGCACGTGCACACCGGAGCCGCCGAAGGAGACACCCGCGCGGGCGGTCTCCTCGTACATCACGGCCTCGAACTTGTACGAGTCGATGCCGGCACCGCCGAACTCCTCGTCCACGCGGATGCCGAAGACGCCCAGCTCGGCGAGCTTGTAGTAGAAGTCGCGCGGCGCCTGGCCGGCCGCGAACCACTCGTCGTAGACGGGAACGACCTCGGCCTCGATGAAGGCCCGGAGGGTCTCCCGGAACGCCTCGTGATCCTCGTTGAACACCGTACGGCGCACCGCCGCCACCCTTCCTTGCGCCTAAACCGGCGCCGCTCTCGCGTACGTGGTTGCTCGCCGTCGGGGTTCCTCAATTGGTGGTTGAGGTCCAATTGGCGATTGAAGTCCAATTGGCGGTTGCGGTCCCGGGTTGGCTAAGCGCTTGCTCATTCACCGTACCGGCGAGTAGGCGGCAGCGTCCAGAGGAGCACCCGCGTAACGCTCGTCACGCTGCGGCGGCCGCGAAGGCGCCTCTCGCCATGCGGTGGAGCAGCTCCGCCGTGCCCGCGCGGCCCGGGAGGGCGCCGGGGCGGCCCAGGTGAGGGGTGGAGTTCAGCAGTCCGAACACCGAGTGCACCGCCGAGCGGGCCGCCGGTTCGGCCAGCTCCGGATAGACCTCGCGGACGACCTCCACCCACAGCTCGACGTACTGCCGCTGCAGCTGCCGTACGAGCTTGCGGTCGCTGTCCCGGAGGCGGTCCAGCTCGCGGTCGTGCAGGGTGATCAAGGGGCGGTCGTCGAGCGCGAAGTCGATGTGCCCCTCGATGAGCGA
Source organism: Streptomyces sp. ActVer (assembly GCF_027270795.1). NCBI lineage: Bacteria > Bacillati > Actinomycetota > Actinomycetes > Kitasatosporales > Streptomycetaceae > Streptomyces > Streptomyces sp. ActVer. The sequence continues at coordinate 52,206 of NZ_JAPWHT010000011.1, read as the reverse complement.
GTCGAGGAGCGCCTCGGGATTTCCGTCGGACTCCGCCAGCCGGCGTTTGCCGCCGGTCAGCAGCTGCCCGCTGATCCCCACCAGCAGCTCGGCGAGCATCGCGTCCTTGCCGGGGAAGTGCCGGTACAGGCCGGGGCCGCTGATGCCGACCGCCGCCCCTATCTCGTCGACCCCGACCCCGTGGAAACCGCGCTCGGCGAAGAGCCGCGCGGCCTCCTTGAGGATCTGCTCGCGGCGGGTGGGGGCGTCGGTTCTCGTGGCCATGGACGCAATTCTAGACAGGGAGGTTAGCGCTCGTTAACCTGAAGGAAACGCGTTAACGCTCATTAACTTGGTTCATGGACCGACGGCAACTGGTTCATGGACCGACGACAACTCGGCTCACGGGCCGACGACGGCTTGGTTCATGGGCGGCGACGGCTTGGTTCATGGACCGGTGACCACCGGGTGAGGGGACCGCAGAATGCACGAGGCACCGGAGCTGACGACCGCGGGGGACCCCGCGGCGGAGGCCTGGCGGGCCAACGAGGAGGCGCACCGCACGCTCGTCGACGAGCTGCGGGGCAAGCTGGCCGCGGCCCGTCAAGGCGGCGGTGAGCGGGCCCGCGCCCGGCACACCGCCCGCGGCAAGCTGCTGCCGCGCGACCGCGTGGACACGCTCCTCGACCCCGGCTCGCCCTTCCTGGAGCTGGCCCCGCTGGCGGCCGACGGGATGTACGAGGGGCAGGCCCCGGCCGCAGGCGTCATCGCCGGGATCGGCCGGGTGAGCGGCCGCGAGTGCGTGGTGATCGCCAACGACGCCACGGTCAAGGGCGGCACGTACTACCCGATGACGGTGAAGAAGCACCTGCGCGCCCAGGAGGTGGCACTGGAGAACCGCCTCCCCTGTGTGTACCTGGTGGACTCGGGCGGCGCCTTCCTCCCCATGCAGGACGAGGTCTTCCCCGACCGCGAGCACTTCGGGCGGATCTTCTACAACCAGGCCCGGATGTCGGGCGCCGGCATCCCGCAGATCGCGGCCGTCCTCGGCTCCTGCACGGCCGGCGGGGCGTACGTCCCGGCGATGAGCGACGAGGCCGTGATCGTGCGGAACCAGGGCACGATCTTCCTCGGTGGCCCGCCCCTGGTGAAGGCCGCCACCGGCGAGGTCGTCACGGCGGAGGAACTGGGCGGCGGCGAGGTCCACTCCCGGGTCTCCGGCGTCACGGACCACCTCGCGGAGGACGACGCGCACGCGCTGCGGATCGTCCGGACCATCGTCTCCACACTCCCCGACCGCGGCCCCCTCCCCTGGTCGGTCACACAGGGCATCGAGCCGAAGGTGGATCCCGCCGGGCTGTACGGCGCGGTGCCGGTGGACTCCCGCACCCCCTACGACGTGCGCGAGGTCATCGCGCGCGTGGTCGACGGCTCGCGGTTCGCCGAGTTCAAGTCCGAGTTCGGGCAGACCCTCGTCACCGGCTTCGCCCGGATCCACGGCCACCCGGTCGGGATCGTCGCGAACAACGGCATCCTGTTCTCCGAGTCCGCCCAGAAGGGCGCCCACTTCATCGAGCTGTGCGACCAGCGCGGCATCCCGCTGGTCTTCCTGCAGAACATCTCGGGCTTCATGGTGGGCCGCCAGTACGAGGCCGGGGGCATCGCCAAGCACGGCGCCAAGATGGTCACGGCCGTCGCCTGCACACGCGTACCGAAGCTGACGGTGGTGGTCGGCGGGTCGTACGGCGCGGGCAACTACTCGATGTGCGGCCGGGCGTACTCCCCGCGCTTCCTGTGGATGTGGCCGAACGCCAAGATCTCGGTCATGGGCGGCGAGCAGGCCGCCTCGGTCCTCGCGACCGTCAAGCGCGACCAGTTGGAGGGGCGCGGCGAGTCCTGGCCGACGGAGGAGGAAGAGGCCTTCAAGGACCCGATCCGCGCCCAGTACGAGACCCAGGGCAACGCCTACTACGCCACGGCCCGGCTCTGGGACGACGGTGTGATCGACCCGATGGAGACCCGGCAGGTGCTGGGACTGGCTCTGACGACTTGCGCGAACGCCCCGCTGGGTGACCCCCAGTTCGGCGTCTTCCGGATGTGAGGGGACAGACGTGAGGGGACGGACGACGATGTTCGACACAGTACTTGTGGCCAACCGGGGCGAGATCGCCGTACGGGTCATCCGTACGCTCCGGTCGCTGGGCGTCCGCTCGGTGGCCGTCTTCTCGGACGCGGACGCCGACGCCCGGCACGTGCGCGAGGCGGACACGGCGGTCCGGATCGGTCCGGCGCCGGCCGCCGAGAGCTATCTGTCGGCGGAACGGCTGCTGGAGGCCGCGGCGCGGACGGGGGCCCAGGCGGTGCACCCCGGGTACGGATTCCTCGCGGAGAACGCCGACTTCGCGCGTGCGTGCGCCGATGCCGGGCTCGTCTTCATCGGTCCTCCGGCGGACGCCATCTCGCTCATGGGCGACAAGATCCGCGCCAAGGAGACGGTGAAGGCGGCGGGGGTTCCGGTGGTGCCGGGGTCGTCCGGCAGTGGGCTCTCCGATGCCGAACTGGCCGAGGCCGCGCGGGAGATCGGGATGCCCGTGCTGCTGAAGCCGTCGGCGGGCGGGGGCGGCAAGGGCATGCGGCTCGTGCGGGACGCCTCCGTGCTGGCGGACGAGATCGCCGCCGCCCGACGGGAGGCGCGGGCCTCCTTCGGCGACGACACGCTCCTCGTCGAGCGGTGGGTCGACCGGCCCCGGCACATCGAGATCCAGGTCCTCGCGGACGGCCACGGGAACGTCGTGCATCTCGGCGAGCGCGAGTGTTCCCTCCAGCGCCGGCACCAGAAGATCATCGAGGAGGCGCCCAGCGTGCTCCTCGACGAGAAGACCCGCGCCGCGATGGGCGAGGCGGCCGTCCAGGCGGCCCGCTCGTGCGGGTACTCGGGGGCGGGCACGGTCGAGTTCATCGTGCCGGGCGTCACTGTGCCCATCGGGGGGACACCCCCCGAACCCCCCGTGTCCTCGTACTACTTCATGGAGATGAACGCGCGTCTCCAGGTCGAGCATCCGGTGACCGAGATGATCACGGGCGTCGACCTGGTGGAGTGGCAGTTGCGGGTGGCTGCGGGCGAGCGGCTCGCGTTCGCCCAGGACGACGTCACGCTCACCGGGCATGCCGTCGAGGCCCGGATCTGTGCGGAGGATCCGGCGCGGGGGTTCCTGCCGTCCGGCGGGACCGTCCTGCGGCTGCACGAGCCCCAGGGTGACGGCATCCGTACGGACTCGGGGCTGTCCGAGGGCACGGAGGTCGGGTCGTTGTACGACCCGATGCTGTCCAAGGTCATCGCGTACGGGCCGGACCGGGCGACCGCGCTGCGGCGGCTTCGCGGGGCGTTGGCGGGGACGGTGACGTTGGGGGTGCAGACGAACGCGGGGTTCCTCCGGAGGTTGCTCGGCCATCCTGCGGTTGTCGCTGGTGAGTTGGATACGGGGTTGGTGGAGCGGGAGGTTGAGGGGCTGGTTTCGGGCGAGGTGCCGGACGAGGTGTACGAGGCCGCCGCGGCCGTCCGCCTGGACGCGCTGGCCCCTGCCGGCAGCGGCTGGACCGACCCGTTCTCCGTGCCGAGCGGCTGGCGGCTCGGCGGTGAACCGGCGGTACCGGCCTTCGACCTGCGAGTGACGGGACTTGAACCCGTCACTCTCGGGGCGCACCCGGGTGCCGAGGTCACCCTCACACATGTCTCCGTCACCCTCGACGGCGTACTCCACACCTTCCACCGGGCCGGCGACTGGCTCGGCCGGGACGGCGACACCTGGCACGTCCGCGACCACGATCCGGTCGCCGCCTCCCTCACCGGCGCGGCACACGCGGGCGCGGACTCCCTCACCGCTCCCATGCCCGGAACCGTCACCGTCGTGAAGGTGGCCGTCGGGGACGAAGTGGCCGCCGGGCAGAGCCTGTTGGTGGTGGAGGCGATGAAGATGGAGCACGTCATCTCCGCCCCGCACGCCGGCACCGTCACCGAGCTGGACGTCACCCCGGGCACGACGGTCGCCATGGACCAGATCCTGGCCGTGGTGGCGCCGGGCGAGGAAGCGCAGGAGGAGGAGAAGGCATGACCACCCCCGAACTCGGCCTGCCCATGGCCGTACCGGCCGAGGGCCTCCCGGCCCGCGTCCGTATCCACGAGGTCGGCGCCCGCGACGGCCTGCAGAACGAGAAGGCGACCGTCCCGACGGAGACCAAGGCGGAGTTCGTACGGCGGCTGGCCGACGCGGGCCTCGGCACCATCGAGGCGACGAGCTTCGTCCACCCGAAGTGGGTGCCCCAACTGGCCGACGCGGAGGACCTGTTCCCCCTCGTCCGCGACCTGGGCGACCTCTCGGGCACCGCCCTCCCGGTCCTCGTACCGAACGAACGGGGCCTGGACCGGGCGCTGGCTCTCGGCGCGACCCGTATCGCCGTCTTCGCCAGTGCCACGGAGTCCTTCGCCAAGGCCAATCTCAACCGGACCGTGGACGAGGCACTGGCGATGTTCGAGCCGGTGGTCGCGCGGGCCAAGGCGCAGGACGCCCACGTGCGCGGCTACCTCTCCATGTGCTTCGGCGATCCGTGGGAGGGTCCGGTACCCGTACCCCAGGTCGTACGGGTCTGCCGTGCGCTCCTCGACATGGGCTGCGACGAGCTGAGCCTGGGCGACACGATCGGAGTGGCGACCCCGGGGCATGTGGGCCGACTCCTCACCGCGCTCAACGATGAAGGCGTGTCCACGGCCTCCATCGGCGTGCACTTCCACGACACGTACGGCCAGGCGCTCTCCAACACCCTGGCCGCGCTCCAGCACGGCGTCACGACGGTGGACGCGTCCGCGGGCGGCCTCGGTGGCTGTCCGTACGCGAAGAGCGCCACCGGCAACCTCGCCACCGAAGACCTCGTGTGGATGCTGACGGGCCTCGGCATCGACACCGGGGTCGACCTCGACCGTCTCACCGCCACCAGCGTGTGGATGGCCGAACAACTGGGCCGACCCAGCCCGTCCCGCACCGTCCGCGCCCTCTCCCACCAGGAGTGATCCCCATGCCTCTCGACCACCGCCTGTCCCCCGAACTCGACGAACTCCGCCGTACGGTGGCCGACTTCGCGCACGACGTCGTGGCCCCGAAGATCGGCGACTTCTACGAGCGCCACGAGTTCCCGTACGAGATCGTCCGCGAGATGGGCCGCATGGGCCTGTTCGGGCTGCCGTTCCCGGAGGAGTACGGGGGAATGGGCGGCGACTACATGGCTCTCGGCATCGTGCTGGAGGAACTGGCCCGCGTCGACTCGTCCGTGGCCATCACCCTGGAGGCGGGCGTCTCCCTCGGCGCGATGCCGATCCACCTCTTCGGGACCGAGGCCCAGAAGGCGGAGTGGCTCCCGCGCCTCTGCTCGGGCGAGATTCTCGGCGCCTTCGGTCTCACCGAGCCGGACGGCGGCTCGGACGCGGGCGCGACCCGTACGACGGCCCGCCTGGACGAGGCGACGAACGAGTGGGTGATCAACGGCACCAAGTGCTTCATCACCAACTCGGGGACGGACATCACGGGCCTGGTCACGGTGACGGCGGTGACCGGCCGCACCGAGGCGGGCAAGCCGCTCATCTCCTCGATCATCGTGCCGTCGGGAACCCCCGGCTTCACGGTCGCGGCCCCCTACTCGAAGGTCGGCTGGAACGCCTCGGACACCCGCGAGCTGTCCTTCGCCGACGTCCGCGTCCCGGCGGCGAACCTGCTCGGCTCCGAGGGCCGCGGCTACGCGCAGTTCCTCCGCATCCTCGACGAGGGCCGCATCGCCATCGCGGCCCTCGCGACGGGCCTGGCCCAGGGCTGCGTGGACGAGTCGGTGAAGTACGCGAAGGAACGCCACGCCTTCGGCCGCCCGATCGGCGCGAACCAGGCGATCCAGTTCAAGATCGCGGACATGGAGATGAAGGCCTACACGGCCCGCCTTGCCTGGCGCGACGCGGCCTCCCGCCTGGTGGCGGGCGAACCCTTCAAGAAGGAGGCGGCCCTGGCCAAGCTCCACTCCTCCACCATCGCCGTCGACAACGCCCGCGACGCCACCCAGATCCACGGCGGCTACGGCTTCATGAACGAGTACCCGGTCGCCCGCATGTGGCGCGACTCCAAGATCCTGGAAATCGGCGAGGGCACGAGCGAGGTCCAGCGGATGCTGATCGCACGGGAGTTGGGGTTGGTGGGCTGAGAGCCGCCGTACCGTCGTCGGTCTGCGCCGACTCGCCCGCAGACCGACGTCCGGTGTTCACGCGTCGCGCGCGCCCTCTCCGTTGGCGTCATGCGCGCGGACGAAGAACCCGGACGTGTCCAACTCGAAGTCGAAGGGCGCGGGCACGTGCAGCGGCTCACCGAAGGGAACGGAGTGCCGGGACCGATAGCCCTTCGCAGACGGATCCCAGAAGGCGGTGACCTCCTGGACCTGCATGTCGAGCACCAGGTACACGGGCACGACCCGACCGTACGTGTCCAGCTTGTCGAGCCAGTCGGCGTCCTTGGTGGAGTCGGAGGTCAGCTCCGCGGCGAGGGACAGAGCGGCACCGTCGGCATGGCGGCCATCGGCGTCGAACGCTGTCTCGTCGGCGACGTGCAGGTCAGGGCCGAAGCCCCGCTCGGAACCCGGGAAGGTGAAAAGAAACGGCGCCACGTCGACGTCGTGCCCCTCCGGGGCGTGGGGTTGCAGCTGCAGCCGCAGTGACTTCATCACCTTCTTGTGGCGCAGCTTCGACCACGGCGACACGATGATCTTCCCGCGGATGAGTTCGGCCTTGTAGCCGTGAGGTGTGTCCAGCTCCTCGACGATTCGGAGCATGTCCTCGAAGGTTCCAGCCGGAGCGGTGTCTATGGCCGTCGGGCGCTCGGTCATGGTGGTCACCACGGTCCTCCGCTGGTTACAGAGCGTGTCGTGATTCCACGATAGCGTGGGGCCACCTGGGCCGCCCGCCGCTTGGTCACCGGCCGCGCGGCCGTCACGCGGCAGCTCCGGCACGATCAACCACCGGCGCCCCCAGCTCGCACCAAAGCAGCTTCCCGCTCGTCCCGAAGAGATCATCTCCGAGCGGATACCCGCCCCACGCGTCCGCGAAATGGCATACCAGGAACAGCCCACGCCCGCCGTCGGCCTCCACCGGCACAGGTGCGGGGCGCAGCGGTCCTGAGCGCTTGTCGAACGGGGGCGGGATATGAGGGTTGGCGTCCCAGACACTCACCCGCAGTCGGCTGCCGCCCAGGCCACGGAGGCGGAGGGCGGCGGGGCCGGTGGAGTGGCGGTAGGCGTTGGTGACAAGCTCGGAGGCCAACAGCTCCGCGACGTCAACAAGTTGCACCAGGCCGTGCCCCGCGAGCACGGCCCGGAGGGTAATACGGGCGATGCGGGCGGCACGGGGATCGTGAGGCAGTTGGAGGGCATACGCCCAAGTCTGGTCCGCTTCACACTCCAGCGGGGACGGCGGGGATACGGTGACCATGAAAGCCTCCTGCGGTGGGGGGACTTGCTTCATTCGACTCACTCGACGCCTCGACCGGGCGGTGACGGTGGCGGTGCCACGTACAGGCACGTACGTGGTGCACTTCCGGCTTACCGGCGGGGGCGGTTGAGCGGTTCGGGTCTCACCGTAGACTGCAAACCCTGAAGGTTTTGCTTGAAAATGCAAAACCTTCAGGGATTTGCCCTGTGTGGGTGACCGCCACGTCAGATGTACGAAACGGAGCGAGGACATGGCACCACGGAGCACCCCCACAGCTCGCCGTCTCCGCATCGGCACCGAGTTGCGCCGACTGCGCGAGCGGGCCGGCATGACCGCAGTGAAGGCCGCCCACTCGCTGGGTACCACGCAAGCTCAGATCAGCAATATCGAGGCCAACCGCTTCGGCGTGAGCGGGGAGCGCGTACGCTCGCTCGCCCACATCTACGGCTGCGCGGACCAGCCTCTGGTCGACGCCCTCGCGGACATGGCAGCGAACCGCACGCGCGGCTGGTGGGAGGAGTACCGCGACACACTGCCGTCCCCCCTCCTCGACTTGGCCGAGATGGAGCACCACGCCACCGCACTACGCGTTGCCCAGGTCATCAACATCCCCGGCCTGCTCCAGACGCCCGATCACGCCCGCGCGCTCTTCCGCGAAGTGGTCCCGGCCCTGCGACCCCACGAAATCGAGCACTACGTCTCCCATCGCATCAAACGCCAGGCCGTCCTGTTTCGCGACAACCCGGTGCCGTACATCGCGGTCATCCACGAAGCGGCCCTGCGCATGCAGTTCGGTGGTCGAGAGGTCGCCCGAGCCCAACTCCGGCACCTCGTCGAAGTCGGCGAACAACCGAACATCAGCCTGCGCGTCATCCCCTTCGGCGGTACCTCGTTCCCAACCGCCGGCCACGGCCTCGACTACGCCAGCGGACCGGTGACCGCCCTCGACACCGCCCAACTGGACACCAGCCACGGCAGCGAACTGATTGACGCGGCAGGGAAGTTGGAGACGTACCGGCTCATCCTGGACCGCATGGAGCAGGCCACCCTGAAGCCCGCCGCCTCCCACGACCTCATCGAAACCATCGCCAAGAGCATCTGACGAGGAACCCCGTGACCGACCTCCACTGGCAGAAGTCCACATACAGCGAGACAGCGTCCTCCTGCGTCTATCTCGCCACCCCGTCCGCCGGAACGATCCTCCTCAGAGAAAGCGACGAACCGGAAACCATGCTCATAACCGGCCCACTCCAGCTTGCCGCCCTGATATCCACCCTGCACACACCACACAGGTCACCGCGGGCATAGGCCGAGAGCGAGCATCCGGAGCGGCCAACTACTACTCACGGGCGCCTTCTCCACCCGGGCACCGGCAACGGCGCGACCAGCACTCACTTACGTTGCGCTTCATGCAGACGCTCCACTTGCTTGCCGATCAGTTCTTCAGGGAAGGAAGAGCTGCCCCCGATATTCATCCTCTGAAAGGTCACAATCACATTCCCGGACCGAACCAGGGTGAACTCCATATCTCGGTCTCCCAAGTCCTTTATGGGGACGATTTCCCGGAAACGCGCGGCTTCGTCTCCCACACTCGGGTCCTTCTCCACCTTGACCGCTGCCTTGAATTTTCCTGCATAGTTTCCGCCCGAGTAGGAGCGGCACGCACCAAGCGCCTGCTCGAGTTCGGCAAAGACTTTGCGCGCTTCACCCTGTTTATACGATGCAATGATCGAGGAGCCTGCGTAGATATCTCCCTCCCAGTCGAAGGACTGAGAAACAACGACTGATGCATTCTCCCCGATTCGAATATCGACCATCGCATTGCAGGAAGGGTCAGAAACCGGCGGGAACGAAGGCCTACCGCTCTTCGTTTCGAATTCCTGCAGGGCGATCCCGCCCTCTCGCACCTGCGGGACCTCACCCTCCTTGAAGGTGAGCGCCTTCAACTGCGCTTTCGTGAGTGGAGCCAGAGAAGCCTCAGCAGACGCAGTCGACTGCCCAGCTCCTGCCGTTTGCCGCGCATCAGTATCTGAGGAACACGCGACGGTGACGAGCACCCCGGCAGCCAAGATGAGCAGCACTGGGACGATCCGTGGTACGTGGACATACATAAGCTCTCCGAGAGAATTTCGAATAGGTCATCGAAGTAGAGCGGTGCAGACACTGGCAGACATGAGACCTTGAAGGCGTATCCGTCAGCCTCGGCGCCGGTGACTCACTCCGACAACTGCGGCAACCCTCGCGGATCAAACCCTGTACGCATACCTGGACGCGGGGAGCGCCAACGCCCCATGGGGATTTTCCGACAAGGTCCGCCCTTGTCAGGCGAGAGTCTTTCCCATCGGGAAATTTCGTCCCATTCGGCCACTCGCGCGCATTCACCCACGGTTAATTCAGCCCCCCGGAATTGCGAATGAGAACCGGGGCGAGTCCCGCCAGCGAATAGTACATGATGGATTCAATAGGTTCCCACCGCAGCAATCTGGCCCGGATGCAGCGCTACTAAGAAGCGCCAACTCGGCGAGGTTCCGGACCATGACCAAGAAAATGCACGCCTAGAGACCCAAGCCCCTCTCCCACCAAAGTGGTCTCAATCAGAGAAACATTGTCAACTTCTTCGACGTCGACACTGAGCAGCGAGGCACAGTCCGGCATGTAGAGGATGAATCCATCAGTCATCCACTCTACAGCCGAAGGAATTATTTCTGACTGCACAATGCCTGGCGAAACCTCAATCCACGCCGCTTCTGGCGCATCCATGATCAAGACCAGGAGTCGCTCTCCGTTCAGTTCGAAGGAGTCACAAGATCGCGAAACCTCGTCGAACTTTCCCTTGGTCGGCCAACGCTGAATGACTCGCTCACGAGACTCGCCAAGTTCCTCAACCTCCCTGGTCAGCCGGGCTGACTCTGGAAAGCTGCACCATTCACCTGTCAATTGCCGGCCATGATCACTGAACGCGTCAAAGAGAGACTCCCTGGCCCTTCTCGCCTTCCAGTTCCATCGTGCGAGCTCGGCTCGCTTCGCCGCATCACCCACAGGGAGCTCCACCGTAATTAGCCTTAGTCTTTCCGCTACCAACGCGGAGCCGACCAAGGGTATCTCGCTGACCACCGGGCTTGGCTTCGCCGACCTCCCAATGTGGAGGATGAGGCTTATCTGCGTTCAAATCATTCCAGTTATCGGTGACGAGCCAAGTCCTACCATTGTAGTCATAGACGTACTGGTACCCGCCCCCTTGTCCGTATCCGCCCGAATAATACTTCGAGCTTCTAGGCTGCAGGCTTGTAGGGAGACCAGCCTCTCGCATCGCAGCAAGGCGCGCCTGCCTACTCTTCTCATAACTTGGATCATCACCGTCGGCATTGTGAACCAGAATGGGTGTCTTGCCGACAAGCACATAGTACGTGTGCTCACGGGCCCGCTCTATCTGCGTATTCGCAGATCAGCAGCGGTTTCGGGTTCCGCTGGTGTCCGTGGTTGTGCGGGGGAATCCGTGGGTGTTGCCGTCGGTACTGCCGTCAAGGGCTCCGGCCCCGCGGTCGCGTTTCCGCTGGCGTGATGTCATCTCCCCGGGGGACTTCACTGCCATGCGCCGGGCTCGGCTCGGACGAGGGCTCGGACGGTCTGCTCATACAGTTCGTGGCCGCTCTGGGCGCAGTGTCCGGCGATCCAACGGGTCAACTCGTCCGAGGTGTGCAGCGTGCCTGACGTGGCACCGCAGTTGCGCTCTTCGCCAGTGACGCAGACCGCCTCCATGGTCGGCAGCGCCAGTGGGTCGGGGACGGTGGTCAAGTGGTACTCGCGGAAGCGGTAGCGCCCCCGAGAGGCATCGCGTACTGGTGCGCCGGCGTTCGGAGAGTCAGGCATCCTCGGTCGCCTCTTCCTGATCCGGGATGCGCTGTCCGCGCGAGTCCGCGACCCTGAGTGCGTCCGCCAGAGCTTCTGTCAACCGGCGAGCCAGCCAGCGGTATTCGGTCGCCGACAGGGTTTTCGCGCCGGGCGCCGTGGCGTCGCGGGCGTACTCCAGCAACTCCTGGCCCATGCTGAGCTGTGCCGTCTCGATGCTGTCGGCGAGCGTGGAGAGGTAGCCCCGGCCATCGGTGCTCAGGTAGCAGGGCTTTCCCTCCGGGCTGGTCCACGGCAGTAAGCGGGGACCTCCTCCACCCGACGCGGCGTCGTACAGGTCTCTGCGGCGCATGCGGTCGGCATCGCTCCTGGGCTGGCTCACTGGGCACCCCCGGCCTGGGTCACTGATGGTGGACACACTGACCGTAGGCACTGACTGGCCGTCACCCCAGACGAGAGTCATGGCAGTTCGCGACTCTTGGTTCACGAACTGCCACGCTATGTGGCAGCTACCCGACGACGCCCAGGTAGTCGGCCATTTCGCGCATCTCCGTCGTGAGGGTGCGCTTGCGCTTGCCCAGGATCTCCTGCATGGTCTCGGCGGCCCCGTTCTGGTGCCGCAGCCACTGCGGGGCGGCTTCCCGGGCGCGGGTCAACTCGTCCATGGCGGCGGACAGGTCGCCGGTCCGGGTGTGGGCGCGCGCCACATCGAGGGTGAAGCGGTTCCCGTCGTTGGTGCTGGGCCTGCCCAGGCGCTTCCACGCCTTGGGCGACAACTCCTCCTGCTCGCCTGCCTTGCGCACCACCGCGCGGGCGTCGCCGATGACCATGGAGTCTTCGAGTGCCTTGACGGCGACGGTGACCGGCCCGAAGACGGACCAGTGCCGGGAGACGTTGCGATGCGCTGTCCCGACAGCGGTTGCCGCGACCCGGGCGGCCTGACGGTACGCCTTCGCCTCGTCGGGACGGTTGTTCCTCGCGGCTGCGGCGGCGGCCTCCATCGCCAGGCCGCCCCACACCGCGTAGTGGTCCGGCTCGGCCCCGGTGATCTTCGGCTCCACCGCGTCCATGCTCCGGGCGGCGACCTGTTCCGCCTCGTCCAGCCTTCCCTGTCTCACCAGCAGCCAGCACATGCAGCCGACACCGGAGCCCGCCGCAAGCATGTCTCCGGCCTGACGGGCATCCATGATGGCGCCGCGCACAGCGGCGTACGCGATGTCGTACTGCCGTACCTGGGTGAGGTAGGTGCCGGCCAGACGCAGCGCCTCGGCGCGGGCCAGCAGGGCCTGTCGGTGCTCGTCCCCGCTGTCGTAGTAGGCGACGGCCTGGGCGGCATCACGCAGCAGGCCCGGCAGTTGGGCCGCGACACTCTTGTAGCTGTCGGAGAAGTACAGCACCCGTGCGTCTTGCAGCGTCCGCCGGAAGGTGCGCAGGTTCGGTTCCTCGCCCACGGCTTCGGCGTCCTGGTCCACGAGTCCGACGGCCGGGGTGAGGGCGGCGCGGAGCTGGATCAGGTTGACCCGGTTAGGCTCCTCGGTCCGCCCGACGGGCTCCGGGGCATCCGAGGCCATCAGCGCGGCCGTGGTCACGCCCAGTGCGCGGGCGAGCGTATGCAGGGTCTCCATGCGGAGAGTGCCGCCCTGCTCGGCCTTGCGTACCGTGCCCGGCGATACGCCTGCGGCATGGGCCAGTTCCTCCTGGCTCATCCCCGCGCGACGCCGGTACCTGCGGACGTTGTCGGCCAACTCCGTAATCATCAACTCACCACCTCCCACTCCACGGTACGCCCGGCCGGCACATCAGCCAGGGGCGATCCGGCAGACACCCACCCACAGGAGTGCCCCACCACGTGGCGGGCCAGAACTCCGGCAGCATCCATGCCTGAGCGGGAGGGGGTCCCTCGTCGGTCGGGCAGCTTCGCCGGACCAGGGTTCCCCGGGGGCCGCCAAGGCTCACACCGTGACGCATGCGCTCGGCCTTGGCGGCCCCCGGGGGTTCCTGGTACGCCTCCGGTGACCGGGCGGCGAGGGACCCCCTCCCGCGACCCCGCCCCCACACCACGACGAAGCCGCACCCGCAAGTCGACCCCCTGCCCCTCAGAGAGAGGGCCGGGGTCTGGGGCAGGGCCCCAGGATGGTTCGCTGTGCTGGCTGTTGCGCGCCCGGACCGGCGGGGCCGTCGCCAGCGGGGCGGAGACAGGAGCGGGCGGCGGCCCCACAGGGCCGGAGCGCGCGCGGGCCGCGCCAGCGGACCGCCTTGATCAAGTAAGGAAACTCTGAACAGCTCACCCAGTGTCCGCGCTGTCAGACTGGCGGTCAGGGGCGCTGCTGCCGACGCTTCTTCGATTCGGCCAGTGCGGTCTCCAGCTTCTCGCTCGGCGACATGTCCGGCTCGGCGTCGTCGTCATGGAGGGGCGGCAGGAACAGGCCTCGTCGGCTCTTCTCTCGTTTGACCTTGCGGCGCTCGTTGAAGAGCCGCTGATGCTCCTCACGGACCGTGACCCACCGCTGGTCCAGCTCCGTTTCCCGTTCCAGCAGCTCGTCATCGCTGAGGTCGGCGAACTCGGTGGCGGCTGCGCGGGCCTCTCGGTCGATCTCCTCCCTCAGCAGGTAGTTCGTGATCGGCCCGTGGTACTTGCCCGGCTCCGGCTCTTGGCGCACGAAGACGCCCCGTCCCTTGACCGCATACACAAGTCCTGCCTGCTTGAGTCTGCGGTAGGCGTTCTGGGCGGTGGAGTTGGCGACTTGGAACCGCTCTTGGATCTCGCGGGCCGGGGGCAGCTGCGAACCGGGAGGGTAGACGCCTTCCACGATCTCCCGGTGGAGGGCATCGGCCACCTGAACGTACGGCGGCCGGCCGTCTTCGTTACGGATGACATCGACCGGCCAGTCCGGCTCTCCGGTTTCAGCCTCGTCGTGCTCACTGTCGGTCGGCTCGGCGCTTCCGTTCGCGGACGTGCTCACGAAGCTGCCCCGGCCGAGCTGGGAATGGACCAGCCCTTCCTGCTTGAGGACCCGCAGAGCGTTTTGAACAGTGGAGCTGGAGACACCGAACCTCTCCCCCAGCACGTTGGCCGAGGGCAGGCGCTCACCGGGGCGGAATTCGGCGTTCAGGATCGCGTCCCGTAGAGCTTCGGCGGCCTGGAGATAGGGCGGCCTGGAGTCCTCGTCCAAGGGCAGGGTCATGCCCCCACGGTATCGCCAGTAGCCCGTAGCGCTACAGGCACATCCACGTGCTACCCACCCGGGCTCACACGCCCTCATCGATGTCACAAGCTAAGCGCTCTTGCAAGTTGAGCGCTCTTCTCCTTATGCTCATGGCGAGTCGATCAAGCGGCTCCATTCGAACGAGGATGTGATGGCATGGCCATGACCCGTATCCGTGTTGCCCTGCTGCCGTCGGCGGTCTGCATCGCGGGCACCGACCCGACGCTGAAGATCAAGGACCAGCAGACCGGGGAGGCCGCCACCGACCGGGAGACCGGCGCGTCGCTCTACACGGTGACCGTGATGCTCATGGAGGAAGGCCGGGCCGAGGTCCTGAAGATCACGGTCCCGGAGACAGGCCTGGCGGCCGGGCTGAAGCCGGGTGCGATGGTGCGGCCGGTGGAGCTGTTCGCAACTCCGTGGGCGCGGATTTTCAACGGTCAGCTCTCCGACGGCGTCGCCTACCGGGCTGCCCGGCTGGAACTGGTGACGGTGGAGGCGGCCCAGTGATCCGCTTCGAAAACTCCGTACCAGAGCGGGAGTTGTACCCACTCCGGCCCCTGCCTGGGACCGAGGGCAAGGCCACGTTCGCCGCCTCGTCTGCGGTGCTCGATCTGCTCGGCCTGTACCCGGAGCAGGCGGCCCGCCTGGACCTGGGTCACGTGCTCCGCCTGATACGTGAAGAGGAGGCCTGACGTGGAGGACATGACGGAATACGCGCCGTACGCGCTGCTGGTCGTGGTCGTGCTGGTCGGTGTGTGGCTGCTGGTGACGGTGGTGCGCTACGTGCGGGCCGACCGGGGCACGCGGGTGAGCATGCGGCAAGCCGTCCGGGTGCGGTGGGGCTGGGTACGGCTCGCGCGGATGGCGGGGCTCACGGTCACCGACAAGACCCCTGGCCTCCTCGCGCAGATCACCGCGCAGAAGGACGGCCCCGCCCCCGCGCCTCGGGTGCTGACTCCCCGGATCAAGGTCAAGGCGGATCAGTTCGGGGTGATCGTCCGGGCGCGCACGCTGCCGAAGGTCGGGCTGGAGGAGTACCAGAAGTCGGCGCGGTTCCTGGCGGACGCCTGGCGGTGCACGCGGGTCTCTGTGCTGCCGGACGGCCCCGGCAGGGTGGTGATCCGGGGCGTGCGCTCCGACCCGCTGACCACGCCGACCACCCACCGGCCCACCGGCCGGCCGCCCACGGACCTGACGCGCTGGGAACTGGGGGTGGACGAGTACGCCGCGCAGGTGTGCGTGTCCCTGGCCAACGTGCCCGGGGTGACCGTGGCCGGCGTCCCCGGCGCGGGCAAAACCTCAGGGGTCAGCAAGTTCGTCTGCGACTTCGCGCCGTCGGCCGCCGTGCAGATCGCGACTGCGGACGGCAAGGTGTCACGGTCTTCGGAGGGCGATTACGCCGACCTGGTCAAGCGGATGTTCGCGTTCTGCGGTGACGACCTCGACGAGGCGAACGCGCTGTTCAAGCGCCTGGTGGAGCTGCGCAGGCGGCGCTCGGCGACCATCCGTGACGTGCTGGGCGTGAAGAACATGTGGCACGCCGGCCCCTCGCCGGAGTGGCCTCTCACGGTCCTGATCATCGACGAGGCGCACACGTTTTTCCGCGAGTACAGGGGCAGCGACGCCGAGACGAAACGTTTGGGCACGCTGACGGCGCAGAACGCCCGGCTGGTGGAGGACCTGGTCAAGAAGGGCCGCAGCGTCGGCATCCTGGTGATCCTCATCAGCCAGAAGACCACCGGCGACGCCATCCCCACCTTCATCCGCGACGTGTGCCCCATCGGGCTGTCCTTCGCTCAGAAGACCGTGGAAGCCGCGGTGGCCGCGCTGGGCGACGACATCCGCAACTGGCCCGACGCCAGCCCGGTCACCTTGCAGGACCCCGCCTACGTCGGCGTCGCGGTGATGGCGATGCAGGGCCGCCCCGGCTACACCCGCATCCGCACCCCCTACGTCTCCGACGCCGACGCGGCCCGCCTCGCCGAGGACACTTCCCATCTGACCGCCGATCCCGCCCTGTGCCTGGATGCTCTCCTCGCCTCGACCAGCCGCACGATCCTCGATGACGAGCCTGACGACGCCATTGCATCGCTCGCCAAGTAGCCCCAAAAGCCCATTCCAGGAAGGAGGTTGAGCATATGGCGGAGGAACGGTTCACCCGACGCACCGTGACCGTGGTCATGGCGGTCATCGCGGCCCTGGCCTTCGTCTTCTCCTTCGGCAACGTCTGGGCGCTCGCCCTGCGGCTCGGCGTTCCCCGCCCGATCGCGCCGCTGATCGCTCCCATGGTGGACCTGTCAGTCGTCGGGCTCCTGGTCGCACTGCGGTTCCTCGCCCTGCGCGGCGTCCCCAAGCGTGAGCTGAAGGCCGGTACCCGGCTGCTGCACCTGTGCGGCCTGCTCACCCTCGCGCTGAACACCGCTGAACCGCTGCTGGCCGGACGCTACGGACGGGCCTGCCTGGACACTGTCGCCCCGCTCCTACTGCTCGGCTGGGGCCACGTCGGCCCCGCCTTCCTCGCCCAGTTCCACACCCACCCCACCCCGCACCTGGAGGCCGTCCCGCTCTCGCCCACCCCTGTACCGGTCCCCAATACGGTGCCCCCGATCCCCGAATCGGCCCCGATCGTCGCGCCCACCCTTGCACCTGATCGGGCCGTGGCCGAGAAACCCACCTCAGCTCCGGCCCCCACGCTGGTCACCGTCACCAAGACGGCCACGACCACCTCCCGCCCGGCTCTGCCTACTGCTCTGCTGGATGCGGCCCGGCGTATCGCGGACACCCACCGCGCCGAGCACGAAGTGCCTATCACTGCGGCCCAGTTGGGGAACCGAATGGGCGTCGCCCCGCCGGTGGCCACCGCCGCGCTCGCTCAGCTCTGAGCCCCGCGCCCTGCTGGCCGAATCCCCCTCGCTGAACCCACGCCCACCCCTGGGCCTGGTTCGTCATGCCCCGAGCAGCACCAACACGCCTCCCTGACGGGCCGGTTGCTGCTCGGGGCCACCACCCCGACAGAAGGGACACGCCCCGACATGGTCACCCTGGACCTGCGCCACGTGGCAAGCCCCGCCGTGCGGGACCTGCTCCACCTGGTCAACCACCCCGACTTCGACCGCGCACAGCAGCAGATCGAGCGCCTCGGCGGCTGCACCGAACCCGTACGTCTGATCGGCCGCACCGCCACCGTCGACACCGCAACAGGTGAGGTGCTGCGCTCCTACACCACATCCGAGGAACCCACGGGCAGTCTGCTCACCACGTGCGGCAACCGCCGCGCCTCGCGCTGCCCGGCCTGCTCCCGCCTCTACGCCGCCGACACCTACCACCTCATCCGCGCTGGCCTCTCCGGCGGCAAGACCGTGCCAGACACCGTCCGCACCCACCCCCGCGTCTTCGCCACCCTCACCCCGCCATCCTTCGGCCCTGTCCACAACCGCCCCACCACCCCCGGCGGCGACATCCGGCCCTGCCGCTGCCGCAAGCTCCACGAACCCACAGACGCCCTGATCGGGACGCCGCTGAACCCCGCGACCTACGACTACGCAGGCGCGGTCTTGTTCAACGCCTACGCCTCCGCGCTGTGGGCCCGCTTCACCATCTACCTGCGCCGCGAGATCGCCGCCCAGCTCGGCATGACCCAGAAGGCCGCCCACGCGATCCTGCGGGTCTCCTTCGCCAAGGTCGCCGAGTACCAGCAGCGCGGCCTGGTCCACTTCCACGCCGTCATCCGGCTCGACGGCCCGGACGGCACCAGCCAGCCCCCGCCGCCATACGCCACCGTCGCCGTGCTCACTGAGGCCGCCCGTGCCGCCGCTGCACGGGTCCGCGTCATGGTCGAGTCGGACGCGGTCGGGGACCGCGAACTCGGCTGGGGCGAACAGTTCGACGTGCGCGAGATCGCCTCCTTCGGCGCTGACGCCGAATTCACCGATCAGGCCGTGGCCGCCTACGTGGCCAAGTACGCCACTAAATCCGCCGACGCCTCCGGCACCCTCGACCGCTCCCTGTTCTGCCGCCCCTGCCAGGGCCGGGGCGCCGTCCTCCTGCCCCACGGGGCCCCTCTCCCGTGCGCCGCCTGCGGCGGCAGCGGGCAGGCCCGCCCGCTGCCACGGCTCGCCGTCACCCGCCACGTCCGGCAGATGATCCGCACCTGCTGGGAGCTGGGCAGGCTGCCGGAGTTCGCCGATCTCAAGCTCTGGAAGTGGGCGCACATGCTCGGCTTCCGGGGCCACTTCTCCACCAAGTCCCGCAGCTACTCCACCACCCTCGGCGCGCTGCGCGACATCCGCCGCGCCTGGCGCACCGAACAGGCCCGCATCCGCGCCGACCTGCCCGACCTCGACCCGACCACCACTCTCGTCATCGGCCACTGGAACTACCTCGGCTCGGGCTACAGCCCCGGCGCCGCACTCCTCGCCGCCCACGTCTGGCACCGCAAGGAACTGGAACGACAGTTCGCGGCCGAAGGGGGCTGCTGATGGCCTCGCCCCCGCTCGCCGTTCGCCACTCGGAGGCGGCACCGGTGCTGGATCTGCTCACGGTGCCCCAGGTCATGGCCCGCCTCCAGCTCGGCCGCTCCGCCGTCTACGACCTGCTCCGCTCCGGCCAGCTCGCCTCGATCACCCTCGGCCGCGCCCGCCGCATCCCCACCCACGCCCTCACCGACTTCATCCGCACCCACCTGGAACAGGAAGCCGTCTGATGACCACAGCCCGCCCCGCTTCGTCCCGCCGCTCCCGCACCCGTGCGAACGGAGACGGGACCGTCTACCAGCGCAAGGACGGACGCTGGGAAGCCGCCGGGTACGTGCTGGCCCCCGGCAACACCCGCAAGCGCGTCCGCGTCTACGGCGCTACCCGTAAAGAAGCGCTGGCCAAGCTCACCGAGAAGATAGCCGCCAGCAACCGCGGTCTCCCCGTCGCGGCAGCCGACAGCACCGTGAGCGCCTATCTCGCGCACTGGCTGGACGGCGTCGCCGTTCACCACCTGCGGGAGAACACCCACAACCGCTACGCCGCCGCCATCCGCCTCCACCTCAATCCCGGCCTCGGTGCCAAGAAGCTCGCCCGGCTCACCACCCGCGACGTCCGCACCTTCCTCGACGGACTCCGCACCACCTGCCAGTGCTGCGCCCAGAAACGAGACTCCGTCCGGCGGTCCTGCTGCGCCATCGGCCAGTGTTGCGAGAAGCGGCTGTCGCCGCTGACCGTGACGTACGTTCACTCGGTCCTCAAGTCCGCCCTCGAACACGCCATCCGCGAGGACGAACTGCCACGCAACGTCGCCCGGAACGTCAAGACCGCCACCCCCCGGCCGAGACGCTTCCAGCCCCTCACTGCGGCCGAGGCACGGCAACTGCTTCAGGCGGCCAACAACGACCGGCTCCACGCCCTGTACGAACTCGCCCTGCGCACCGGACTCCGCAAGGGCGAACTCCTCGGCCTCCACTGGGAAGACCTCGACCTCGACGGCGGCACCGCCACCATCCACCGCTCCCTCCAGCGCACCCGCACCCAGGGCCTGACCGTCCTGCACACCAAGACCCTCGCCTCCGAACGCCGCATCGCCCTCCCCACCGAATGCATCAGCTGCCTCAAGATCCACAAGGAACAGCAGCAGGAAGAGCGTCAGGCGGCCGGAACGGGCTGGACGGACAACGGCCTCGTCTTCACCACTCCGAACGGCAAACCGCTCGATCCCACCAACGCCACCCGCCGCTTCCGCCGCCTCCTCCACAACGCAGGGCTCCGGACCATCCGCTTCCACGACCTCCGGCACTCGACCGCCACGCTGCTCCTGGAACAGGGTGTCGACCTCGTCGTCATCAAGGAACTCCTCGGCCACGCCCACATCGGCGTCACTGCCGGCGTCTACGCCCACGTACGACTCCGACTCCAACGCCAGGCCATCAACACCCTCGGCAGCATCCTCAGCCCGACCGACGCCCCGGACGACCCGCCCACCCCAGCCGTCGTCCGCTGACGTTGCCGTCACCGTTGCCGTCAAAGTGCTCTGGGCCCCCTCTGCAGAACGTTCCAGAGGGGGCCCAGAGCGCTTCTCTACGTCGCCGGATCCTGATGTGATTTCCGCCATTCCGAGAGGCGCCTGAGGAGAGGTCCGTCAACGTTCTTCGCGCCACAGGCATAAGCCAGCCAGCGGAACTCTTCACACGGGAACGCGGGCTCGCCAGACGAGTCGACCCACAACACCACCGCATCATTCGAGAGTTGGGTCACATCCCACCACGCCCAACCCCTCAACTGCGGATCGAAGCAGAAGAGCCAATCTTGAAGCTCCCATGGCTCTTCACCGCGACGGGAAACATACTGTTGGCTTCCCGAGGACGCCACATGGTCACGGCCAACCACAACAGAGCCGCGAGTCACTTCTGCGAACCAATCAGGGATCAGGGTTTCCGAAATGGTCTCCGAATCGAAATCAGCCTGATTCGTCGTGCGGATTGCAGCGGACAGTACCGCCCGCAATCTAGCGACATAGTCGACCGCGCCCACGCTAGTAGTGACCAGGAACGTAGCGAGGACTGGCGGCGCTTCGGTCCCCTCTGCGAGAGAGGAGTCGACTCGCTCCAGTTCACCAATGAACTTGTGGACGCTCATCGAACCACCCGACCCGAACCAGGAACGATTGCCCCCATGAGATCGCCGAACATATTCGACGGGATTCCATATAGCCCAGGTGAAACCGAAGGGTCTGCAATATCCGGCTGCGTTCTGCGGAGCTGATTCCACTCTCGCGTACTTCCCGCGAACCCGCGCGGCTTTCTCTGCGGAAGCGCCGACTCGCGCACCCGGTTCACGAATGAGCTGTCCACGTCGAATCCCAAAACCTGACCGTCTGCACCACGGAACTGCAATGAATGCGAAGCGTCGCCACTCATGTTCAAGTACAGGCGCCCTTCTCCGCTCAACGAGACGTTTCCGTTCGCATCGATCCCAAGACGCTGGCTGTCAGGGTGCGAAGTCTGCGTCCGGTAGACGGTGCAGTTGGAATTGTGAACGAGTACCGGCGTGGCCCCCGCCAGCACATAGTACGTGTGCAGTTCATCGACGGTCAGGTTGTGCACACGGGCGATCTGAGTCCAGCGCTGGATCGTCTCGACCTGAACGAAAGTCCCGGCAGAGGTCCGAAGCCACTGTCCAGGCTTGAGGTCGCCGGCGCTCACCCACTGCCGCAGGTCGGGGACCCAGAAGGGATGGTTGTCGGTGGCGGTAACCGTCTGCCGACTGCCCCGTTCATCTTCGACAGCGATCTTTACGAGATTCTTGACGCCTTCGCTCAAGATCTCAGCGGTCACCTTCTGTGCCGCTGTCTCCCCCGTCTCGGGATCCGTCGCCAGGACTTCGTCACCGACCCGCAAGTCCTCGATGGCCTTGGTGGTGCCGTCGGCCATAAGTACCTGAGTGCCGGGGAGGAAGCTCCTCCTCACGCAAGCCAACGCCGCAGCAGCTGCGTTGTCGCCGCGCTTGACGAGCTTCGCCGCCTTGGCGAGCTTGCCCACCGGCAGCAGTCCCACTGCCGTCCATACGCAGCCGCTGACGCTTCCCTTGGCGCAGTCGATGGCGTCGCGTACGCCGATGAACTCCAGGAAGTCCTGCGTCGGGCTGACCCACCCCAAGGCATTGGCCGCTTTGCAGGTCAGACCTGTCGGCTCTGCAAGGCACTTACCGTCGGACCACTTCATAAGGAGTTGGGTATACGTCTGGTTCTTCCACGGGTCGTAGCCACGGTTCCGGAGGTCTTCCTCCGTGGGAATGGGGACTCCGGGGACGATCTCAGGTTGCTTGCCCGAGCCGCCGCCACCACCGCCGCTGTTGCCGGCGTTGTTGCCCCCCGTGCCACCACCGTGGCTGATCTCGTACTGGACGTTCCCGTCGTGGTCGTAGCACGCGTTGTGCGTGCATCCGGGCCCGTTGTCCGCGGTCCAGGCCGTGTCCGGGTTGTCCACACTGCAGCCGTCGCAGTACAGACCGCTCGGGTCCGACTGAGTGATGGGGCTGTTGTTCGCGTAGCTGTAACCGTTGAGGGACCAGGCGTTGTTGCCGTCGAGGACGGGGTCGACGCTGATGAACTGGCCGATGGCAGGGTCGTATTCGCGAGCCCCGACATGGGTCAGGCCAGTCGTCTTGTCAGCGGGCTTTCCTAGGAAGGCCTTGTCGTCCGGCCATGTGGTGGGCTCGTCTCCGCGTGGATCTCCGAACGGTGTGAGATAGCGGCGAGTGGCAGTCTGGGTCGCGTCGGCCTTGACGCTCAGGCTCATGGTGCCGTGGTGGTCACCCGCCTGGAAGGTGAGTTCGTTCTTGCCCGCGCCGACGGTTCGTACGGCGCCTCCCGCGTAGTAACGGGTGCCTGAGAGCGCCTTGGCCTTGCCGCCGCCCGATACCGAGAGCTTCACCTCGGTGGCGCCGAGGTACAGGACCGTCTCGCCGTCGGTGGTGGCAGCGCGGCGGATGAGGAGTTCCCCGTCGGCGTCGTAGACGTACTTGGTGCCGGTGGCCGGCTGGGAGTCGGCTGCGGGCTCGCTGGTTTCGGCGAGTCGGCCTTCGCTGTTCCAGGCCAGAGTCTGCGTTGCCTTGGTGCCCGGCCTGCTGGTGGTGTTGCCCGTGGCGTCGTACTTGTAGTCGCGCGTGGTCGGGGTCGAGCTTCCCGGCACCTTTGTTTCGGTCTTCGTCAGAGGATGCGGCTGTCCGGTGGCGGTGCCGTAGGTGGAGTTGATCGTGGTGTCACCGGAAAGGCCGTGCTGGGTCTCGGTCTTGCGCTGGCCCGCGTTGTCGTACGTGTAGCTGGACCAATAGGGCGCTGCACCCCCCAAGTTGGAAGTGCTGCGGCCGGAACTCGAGCAGTCCGCGGTATTCGGGGTCCAGGCCTCCGTGAGGCGGCGGTGCCCGTCGTAGGCGAAGCACTGATTATCTGCCTGTGAGGTGCCCTGCCAGGTGGCGGTGTCGGACACCGCGGTGACGTTGCCCACGGCGTCGTAGGAGTACTTGAGGTCCTGCACCATGTAGCTGTGGGTGTCGGTGGTGACGTCCGACTCCGTCAGTCGGCGCGTGCCGTCCTCGTACTGGTTGGCGACATAGACCTTCTTGCCCGCCGAGTCGGTGCCCAGCGTCTGCTGCTCCAGCAGGCCGACAGGCGTGTACGTGGTGCCCAGCAGATAACCGGTCGCGCCTTTGGCCGTGTTGGGCATGCCCAGGGTGTTGTACGTGTAGTCGATCTGCTCGTAGGTCTGCGTGCCCGTGGCGGGCATACCCGCCACGACCGGCTCGCGGGTGTACTGCACGGTGCCGTCGACGTTGTAGGCAGTTTCGAACTTCAGGGTCTGCGGTACTCCCGCCGCGACGAGAGGCTCGTCGGCTGCCGCGGGCAGCTGCAGTTCGGAGGACAGGGGCTGGTAGAGGCTGTTGTAGCCGGTGACCTTCTGCGTGTAGGTCTTGCCGCCGACGTAACGGGTGGCGGCTGCCGGGTAGCCCTTGCCGTTCGTGACCGTGTCGAAGGTCCAGTTGGCGAGTTTGTTGGCGTCGGTCTTCTCGGTCTGCCACAGGTCCGTCTTGCGGCCTAGTTCGTCGTAGCCGTAGATCAGCTTTCGCTGTTCGGCATCCCTGCTGGTGTCGAGCAGGTCAAGGCTGGTGTACGTGGACGCCGTGGTGCCGCTGTCCGGGTCGGTCGCGCTGGTTCGGCGGCCATGGAGGTCGTAATTGTAGAGCCACTGCTTTTCGTCCGGCCCGGTAATGGTTTTCGTCTGACCGCCGTCGGCATAGGTGAACTTGGTGGTGGCCGGCGTGCCGATCGCGGTGGGGTTGGGGTACTCGCGCCGCTCGGTGACCTGCCCGAGCAGATTGCTCATCACGGTCACGGCATTACCGCCGGCCGGCGCGGTGGTGGTGACGGAGTCCCCGGTGTAACTGCTGCCGGTGGTCCAGCGCGTGGTGTTGTAGGTCTTGGTCACGACCTGGGTCGACCGACCAGTGCCGTCATAGCTCGTGTCGGTGTGCAGCGGTGCGGACCCACCCGCCGTGCCGACCAACTCGCCTGCCGGGGCGGTGGAGTCCCAGAGGTCGGCGTTGGTCTCGACCGCCAGGCCGCGATCGTCGTACATGGTCTCGTTGACGACCCTGCCGCCTCGCGGGGAGGGCGCCTGTGTTTGGCGTGGTCGCTGAAGCGCGTCGAAGATCTCGTAGCTGGTGTTGTACTGGGTCTTGCCGAGCGTCGACGTCGAGAGCCACGAAGGGGCGGTGCTGGAGATGCTGTAGCCGAACTTGTAGTTGCCGCCCTGACTCAGGGCACGGGACCGGTTCGGCAGCCACACCTCGGTCATCCGGCCGAGGCTGTCGTAGCTCTGTTCGGTGATTCTGTTGTTGGTGTCGGTGGTCTTCGCCGGGAGGCCTCGGCTGGCGTCCATCACCGTGATGGCCTTGTGCTGCTTGGCGTTGATCACCTCGGTCTGGGTCAGCGGACCGGCAGCGGCGGGAGTGTAGGTGGTCCGGGTGCTGCTCCCTATGTTGTTCGAGACCAGGGTCGCGCGGCCGAGGGTGTCGTAGTCGGTCGCGGTCACCTTCTGCCAGATCGGATTGTCCGAGGCGTCATAGCCGTTGACGCGGCCGATCCACCGCACCTGCCCCTGCGTGGGCTCCTGTGTGGCCGACCATGTGGTGGTGTCGTACGCGGTGGCGGTGTCGGCGATGACATCGCCGGGGCGGGAATCGTCAGCGGGAAGGTCGAGCAGGCCCGTGGCCACGTCGCACGCCTTGGCGACCATCTGTTCACGGGAGACCAGCGCGGTCAGCCCTGCCGTGCTGTTGCGGGCGTACCAGGTTCGCGTGCAGACCTCGTCGCCGGAAGCCTCCGTGCCGGAGTCCTCCACCGTGAGGGGCATGCCGTAGTCGTCGAACGTCGTCCGAGAGGTGCGCGTCCTGTCCGTGGCGGTGACGCCCGAAGTCACCCGGGTGCGGGAGTGGCTGGCCTCGGTGCGGACGTAGTAGGCCTCGGTGTCGGCGTACGACTTGTGTTGCGTGGCGGTCTTCTTCGACCAGGGGTC
Source organism: Streptomyces sp. ActVer (assembly GCF_027270795.1). Classification (NCBI taxonomy): domain Bacteria; kingdom Bacillati; phylum Actinomycetota; class Actinomycetes; order Kitasatosporales; family Streptomycetaceae; genus Streptomyces; species Streptomyces sp. ActVer. The sequence continues at coordinate 26,603 of NZ_JAPWHT010000011.1, read as the reverse complement.
GTTGACCTTCCCGGAGACTTCCTCACCGCCGTCGTAGGTGACCTGCTCTCGGGTGACACCTGCGTAGCGATCCAGGTCGGTGATCTTCGGGGCTTTGATCCCTGTGACCTCCACCGTGCGAGTGGAACCGTCCTTCTGCTTGTCGCCGTGCATGCCGCGCAGGAAGACGGTGGCGTCCTTGGACTTCGGGCCGGTGTCGTCACCGATGGTGCGCGTGACCTTCTCGAAGCCGCGCCAGACGGACCAGGTGCGCTCCTTCTCCACTGTCATGGGATCGTCGTTGTAGTGCCACGCACCGCCGCCGGAGTAGTCGTAGTGGTGGTTGACGGCCAGAGTGCCCCCGTAGACAGAGCCAAGACGCACGTCCGAGACGGGGTACTTCTGGAACCAGTCGAGTTGGGGCACGGAGCCCCCGTTGGGCGACCAGTACACCGGGTAGCAGCGCTTGGTGTTGTTGTCCTCCGCCGGTTTGGTCATACCTGCGGTGCACTCGGCGGGCAGGTAGTTGACCGTGGTCTGTTGGCCGGTTTCGGAGACGATGGTGGACAGGCGCGGCTTGCCCAGCGGCAGGATGTTGTCGGCCGTGCCGTCCACCCGGTTCTTGAACATCTGGTGGCCGAACTTGACGGCGGGCAGCGCGATGTCGGTGCCGTAGGTTCCGGTGCGCTGAATCTCGTCCAGCCACAGCGACTGGTCCGACGAGTCGCCGACCTCGCCCGGATCCAGATAGAGGTGCTTGAGCTTCCAGGAGTCGACCTGGTCGAAGGCCGGGGTCGTCAGCTTCGTGTTCCAGAAGTACGTTTCGACTCCGGTCAGCCGCTTGCGAGTGAAGAACGTGGGGCTGCCCAGCCCGGTGCAGGCGTCCCCTTCCTTGCAGATCGCGTCGTAGGGCACGTCGGGCCAGTTGGTGCGGTGCGCCTCGTCCAAGCTGTCGCAGCCCGAAGACGCCGCCAGGCAGCGTTCCGCGACCGGGAACGTGACCTTGTGCGAGGCGGCCGGAGTAGCACTGAACAGTGCTTCGGCGCGCTGGCCGTAGCGGATCTCCTTCAGGTAGCCGCCACGGACGTACTCCGTGCCAGGGGAGTCGACACCGTTCTTGGCGTAGAAGTTCTTCTCCGTGGCGTACCAGTAGGTCATGGCGTTGCCGTAGGTGTCCTCGACCAAGTCGAGGTTCCAGCGCCAGGCTTGGATGTCCCACCGCCCGGCGAAGCTGGTGCCACCGTCGTACCCCGGCTCGTCTTCGTCGTCTCCGAATACCGGCACGGTCCACACGGAGTTGGTCCGCTCGCCGCTCGGAGCGCCGGGCAGTTTGTGCAGGCCGAAGGTGTACCGGGTGCCGTCGCCCGTCGTCACACGCCAGTACTCGCCACTGCTGTCGCCGTTGCCGAGAGCCGTGTCGGTCAGGTGCTCGACCTTGGACGCGTCGTCGTTCTTCAGCCGCCACTTACCGCTGGTGTCGTCCTTGACCAGTTCGGAGGCCTTGCCGTTGAGCACCAGTGAGGCGTTGGTGTATTTCCAGCACAGGTCGAACTTGTCGGTCTGGCCGTCGTCGTCGCACGAGTGGTACTTGCGCTCGATGTAAGAGGAGGTGAGATCGAAGCCCTCTCCGACGAGGGAGCCCTGGTTGTTGGTGTTGGCGGTCCGGCCGTCCACACTGCTGGAGTCGTAGGAGAGAGCCAGATCCGGGCCGGGTCCGGCCGCCGGGGCAGGCACGCCGAACGGGTAGCTCCAGCTGAACGATCCGGACGAGCCACCCGCTTCCCAGGTGGAGGAGGCAGAAAGCGGGGTGGCCTTGTAGCTGCCCAGCCCTGAGGAGGCACCTGCGGTGACGGCGAGCACCGTCGCCTGGCGCGGAGCAGCTGCGCTGCGGGCCGCGGGCCGATCGCCGTTCGAAGCCGACGGCTGAGGCAGCGTGATATCTCCTGCTACCGCGGCGGCCCGACGGTCATTGGAGGAGACGAGCTCCGTCTGGACGCGGCAGACACGCTTGTCGGGTGTGGTCAGGGCACACGCGGGCAGTTGCACAAGGCGGAGCCGGCCGCCGAAGTCTCCGCCTGCTGCGGCGAACTTGCGGTAGTCCACCGTCAGGCGAGCAGCCCCCTTGTGCTTGCCCTGGGCGGTGAGCAGCACCCCGTCGACGCCGACCGCTCGAGCCTTCTTGCGGTTGAGGACCGTGAGGGTCACCGCGTCGGCTGCCTTGGTGCGCCCGGACTTGGGAGCGGCGATGGTGACGGGCAGCGATCCGGCTGTGACGCGCTTGGTACCGGTGGCCGGTACGTCGACGGTGACCGTGCCCGGCTTGGGCCATACAGGCTTCACCCGCTGCTCGTTGCGTGCGCGTGAAGCCGCGGCCTTGTCGGCGGCCTCCGCCTTCTTCAGCGCCGCGGCGCTCTTCTTGTCCGGCTTCGTGGTGACAGGGCGTAGGTCTGCTTCACGCGGGGCAGGCAGGTCCGGTCGGCCGAGGCCCTTGTCCTGAGCCTCGGCTTGGTACTCGATGGGAGCCAGCAGACCCGGCAACATGGCCAACGACAGAACCGCGGCCGCACGCCCCATCCAGCGTCGCCGTCCCACTCGGTGTGCAGCCCTCATGGCCTTTTCCGCCCCATCGTCATCGTGTGACCCACCTGGATCCCATGTACAGGGATCTGTTCGGTTGCCTGTGCCGGAGTGAGCGGTGTCCGTGCCGGATCCGGCTGCCGCCCTCGTGGTCGGTTAGCCGGTGGGCGTCGCCTCGCCGAGGACTCGCTCGGCGATCTGACGGCTCTCCATGGCTCCGGTCCAGATGCGCAAGCCCTCCACCGCACCGGGCAGGTACTCGCCGGGTGCGCCGTTGCTGTGGCCGCGGCCGATGGCGAGCTCGCCGGTGCCCTGCTGCGGCTCGGCGAAGTTCGGCTCGGTGGCTTCATCCACCTGTTCGTCGGCGCCCACGAAGAGGTGCAGTTTGCCGAACCGGGTGGCGTCGCCGTCGTCGAATGCCTCGGCCGCGTTGTACACCCCGGTGACATGCACGAGTTCGTCCAGGATCGCCACGGCGGTGGCCGACACGTGCGTGGTTGCGGTCTTCTTCCCCGTGGCGTCGACCTTGGCTCGCTCGAAACGCCAAAGGCATTCAGGTTTGCCGTCGCCGTCGATGTCGTCGGCCAGTTTGACCAACTTCAGGGCCCACGACGCCTCATTGCCGATCTTCTGCTTGGCGACGGTCATGGTGTAGCCGTCGGCCTTGCCGATCAGCTTGGCGGAATCTGCCCGGGTCAGGGCGCTGACGGTGAAGGAACCGGTCTCATCGACCGCTGGTCCGGTGGTGGTGGCGTAGCTGTTGGCACCATCCAGTGTCAGCAGTTGCGGGCTTTCTTCGAGTTTGGAGTTTCCAGCAAGTGTCATTGCCGGGAACGGGTAGCCCGTTTTCTCCGCCAAGGCCGTGCCCGTTGATGTGGAGGCATCCCACTCCGCCATCAACTCCGTTGCGGCGGCCTCGTTCTCGCTGAGCAGGCCTTCCAGACGTATTTCGGCCTCGGTCAGGGGTCGCTGCCACACCGCTGTCTCGTCGAGTCGGCCTCGGAAGAATTCCTGCCCCGTACCCGCCTTGACCGAGCGCGCCCACTGCAGAGCGCCGGAGGCCGACCAGGGCTGGTAGGTGGAGGCCGCACCGGCCAGGTTCACCGGCTGCCCCTGGGGCCGGCCATTGACGAACAACTGAATCGTGTCGTTCGTCGGATCGGTGTCCGGGATGCCGTCGTCGCCCTCGGTCTTGTAGACGCCTGCCAGATGCGTCCATACCTTCAGCTGAGGATTCTGCTGGTCGGCAATGGAGCGAATGTAGACCGGGCCGGCCTGGTCCTTGTCGGTGCGGTTGAACACCCATGCCTTGTAGGAGGTCGAGTAGTACAGCGTGAAGGCGTTCGACGCGCTGCCCGGCTGAGCCAGGACCACCCTGTTGGCCGATGCATCGGTCAGATACGCCCACGTCGACACGGTGAAGGAGTCACTCGTGTTGAGAACGGGTGTCGAAGTGGCCGCGTATCCCTGCTGTTTGGCCGGGTCGGTGCTGTCCAACCAAAGCGACTGGTCCGCGTCTCCACGGCGTGCGAGCGAGGAGAAGCCTGTGCCCTCGGTGAACATCGTCGCGTTGTGGCGGACCGCGCCTTCAACCGCGCTGTCCTTGGCCAGTTTTTCGGCTGAGCCCGACGGGGAGTCGTCGAAGTGCCAGCGGCCGAGCGCGCCTTGCGCGGCTGCGACCTTGATCTTGGCGTACGCCCACTCACCGTAGCCTCCGGCGTCCCATCCGCGGATCTGCAGGGTCTGACGGCCGGCCACGAAGGGCGTGATCTCCTCGTCCACACTGGCACCGGTGATGAACTTGGGCTTGGTCATACCCGGCAGCCGCCACTCGTACTTCACGACATCGGTGTCCGCGGAGTTCTGAGCGAAGTGCAGCTTGCCCCGGGTGCCGGGACCGCCCTGGGCCCCACAGTCCTCCGTGATGCACAGCGAATAGATGCCGCCCTGCACGGCGCTCACGACGGGGGCTTGGGGTCGATCGGCATCGACCTTGAAATAGCACCAAGGGGTGTAGGACGAGAACAGGTCTCCTGACTTGGTGTCGTAGTTCCAATGCGATTGGGTGCGCGCCTTGACCCGGTATGTCGTCTTGTCCACGCGCGGGGAGACCTTCGCTGTCTCCACCGTGCCATCAGGGGACCAGCCGTCGTCGGGTTTGTAGTCGCTCCAACTGCTCACCCAGGTGCCGTCTGCCTGCCGTCGCTCCATCACCCACTCGGCCTGGAGCTGACCTTCCGAGTTTCCCTTGCCGTGCTCGACCTTGGTCTGCACAGACGCCTGCACATACGGCTCAGCCCGGGTGACGACGACGGGGTTGGAGGAAGAGGTGGAGCACTGCACGTCGTCCGGGTCGCCGCCCATGTTGCCCGGCCAGATCCCATACCGGGTCGGCACCCCGGGCTGGTAGGCGAACTCCACCTCGAGTTCGGCGTTGTCGTCGAAGCGCTTCCAGGCGGTGACGTCCGATTCGTCCTTCGCCTTGAGCATGAGCGTCAGGTTGTCGATCTTGCCATCGGCGAAGTTCCGCACCGTGGAGTTCAGGTTCTCATCCGCCTCGTCCGGATTGTCATTGAACTCGATCCACGAGTTCGGCTGCTCCGGCGTACACGCGGTGCCACGTCCCGCCGCAACGTACTTGTCTCCCAGCTGGTCCCAGCTGTTGTCCGACTTGGGTCCGCCCGGGCCCGGCCACTTGCTGCCCGAAGAGATCCCGTCGGTGCGCTCCAGATCCACCCAGGCCGGGTTGCAGTCGAACGACCACGTCTCGTACGCCCGGAAGGTCGAATCGATCACGTACTTGCCACGCAACGCACTCGCGGAGTTGAACTGGAAGTACATCCGGTTCGTGTACCAGGCACCGGTGGTGCACGCACCCTGGGAGTTGGAACCGCATCGGCCAATGCCGTAGCCGGCCCCCTTGAACATCCAGAAACTGTCACCGTCGGAGGACAGAACCGCGCGGTACGTGTGCCCGAGCCCAACCGCCGGATCGATATAGACCGGGTAGACAGTGCCGGCCCTTTCCAACATCTCGGCGTCCGGCACGACGGCGATGCTGTCGCCTTCGACCTGCACAGGCATCACCGCGGAAGCTGCACCGTTTCCGGGGCCGACAGCCGGATCGCTCTCCTCACCCTCGGCTGCGGCAGCACCCTCGCCCATCATGGTCTGAGGGCCAGAACCCTCGGCGGCCTCACCGGCGGAGTCCCACATCCGCCCAGGTGGTCCGGTGAAGACCTCTACCCCGTCCTCGTTCGCGGCCACCAAACCGCCATTGGTGCTGGGCCGGACCTCCAGCCCCTCGCTGTCGACACCGAGGACCACCTTGTCCAACGCCGGACTCGTAGCCGCCTGCGGTGTCTTGACCACCAGCACCTCGCGATACGACTCCGGCGTCGCCGTCAGCAGCAGGTCGACCCCGGGAAGCACCTCGCGGTACGTGGCCGTATCCCCGTCCAGAACCGGTTCCGGCAGTTCACGATCCCAGCCCAGGGTGAGCGCACGCCCCTTACGGTCCCCGATGCGGATCATGTCCGAACCCGCACCCCCGCCGGCGAAGGACAGGTCCACCACCGCACCCTTCGGCGCGATACGGCCGTCGGCGCGCTTCTCCAGCGTGACGTCGACCGGCTGCCATGCCCCGTCGGCACCCTTGACTCGCCGCGGAGTGGTCGACTGAGTGAGTTTGAAGCTGCCGTCCGGCTGGGCGAACACCTGCGAGTACTCGGTGCGCTCGTAGAGCACCTCCACGGGCTCCCCGGTCTCGGCGGCGCGGGCCGCCGAGGATCGGGCCGCCTGCGGAATGCTCCCCGCCGCGGCACTCCGTTGCGTCGACGGCACCTCGGCTTGGGCTGCACCGCCATAGCCGGTCATCGGCAGCACACCCCCGACGACCGCCACCGAAAGCGCTGTCACAAACGCTCTACCGCTGCCGCGCCTACACACAGACAAGCCCACCCCGTGCCTCCCCCGACCCCATGAAATCCCCAACAGGGAGTCACGGGATGTTCACAGTTGAGGCACCCTACATATCCGTGGTGCGCACATGTCAAGGGCAAAACCCGAGGTCAACGGGGCATGAGTGACAAGGGAGTTGGGTCTCATTGGCCGAAAAGATCACCCCCGCGGCCTCCCCCAGGCTCGGGGTGCACAGGCTGCCCACAGGTGCCATCATGGACCGCTCCGGGCGTTCCAGCAGGTGAGGGCCACCTCCTGGACAAGTAATGAGGTTAGGCTAACCTACCTTTCGCACTGTCCAGTGGGTCATCCGCCCTGTTCGAAAGCAGCCATGCCATGTCCAACGCCCGTGCCACCCACCTCACCCGCCGCGGCATCCTCGCCGCCGGTGGCGCCCTCGGCCTCGGTGCCGCGCTCGCCGCCTGCGGTGACGAAGACTCGAAGAGCGGTGGCTCGGCGGACGCGACGAAAAGCGCCGCCGCGTCCGGCCCGTGGAGCTTCGAGGACGACCGCGGCACGACGGTGAAGCTGGACAAGAGCCCGGCCAACATCGTCGCCTTCACCGGTGTCGCCGCCGCCCTCTACGACTACGGCATCGAGGTCAAGGGCGTCTTCGGTCCGACGAAGACCAAGGACGGCAAGGCCGATGTCCAGGCCGGCGACATGGACGTCAGCAAGCTGACGATCATCGGCAACACGTGGGGCGAGTTCAACATCGAGAAGTACGCGGGGCTCGCCCCCGACGTGCTGCTCTCCACGATGTTCGACGACGCCGGCACCCTCTGGTACGTCCCCGCCGAGTCCAAGGACAAGATCCTCAAGCTCGCCCCGAGCGTCGGCATCTCCGTCTACGACCGCCAGCTGCCCAAGCCGCTGGAGCGCATGCTCGCGCTCGCCGAGTCGCTGGGCGCCGATGTGAAGGCCGCCAAGACGGTCGAGGCGAAGAAGAACTTCGAGACCGCCGCCGAGCGGCTGCGCAAGGCCGCCAAGGCCCGCCCGGAGATCAAGGTCCTCATCGGCTCCGCGAGCCAGGACATCTTCTACGTCTCCGGCTCGAACCTCTCCATCGACCTGGAGTACTTCAAGGCCCTCGGCGTGAACCTCGTCGAGCCGCCCGCCAAGGTCCTGAAGGCCAGCGGCGGTTGGTTCGAGAACCTGAGCTGGGAGAACGTCGACAAGTACCCGGCGGACATCATCATGATGGACGACCGCACCGCGACCATCCAGCCCGCCGACATCACCAAGGCCACCTGGAAGAAGCTCCCCGCGGTCAAGGCCGACCAGGTCGTCCCCCGCACCACCGAGCCGATCCTCTCCTACGACAAGTGCACCCCCATGCTCAACACCCTCGCCGAGGCAATAGAGAAGGCCAAGAAGGTCGCCTGACCGGCAGCCCCTTGAAGGCGCGCCGCCACCTGGGCGCCCTTCAGGGGCGCGGGGAACTGCGCAATCCCTTAGGGGCGCGAGGAACTGCGCGACAAGCCCCCACCGGCCCGCACCCGGGAAACAACACAGAACCACCCGCCCCCTGACGCAACTCAGGAGCAAAAGCCATGCCGACGGCAGTAGCCGCCCCGTTCCGTTTCTTCACCCTTCAGGTCACACGGACGAGGCGGCTCAGCCCGTCCCTCGTCCGCGTCACCTTCACCGGCCCGGACCTCCACGCCTTCGCCTCCAACGGCCAGGACCAGAGCCTCTCACTCTTCCTCCCCCGCCCGGGCCAACAGACCCCCGTCATGCCGATGGAGTACGGCGACGGCTGGCGCCAGGCCTGGATCGACACCCCCGAAGACGTCCGCGCGGTCATGCGCTCGTACACCCTGCGCGCCCTGCGCCAGGACGCGAACGGCGCCACCACCGAGATCGACATCGACTTCGTGCTGCACGGCACGGAACCCGGCGCCGCAACTCCCGCGGGCCCGGCCTCCCGCTGGGCCGCGGACGCCAAGTCCGGCGACCGGGCGGTCCTGCTCGGCCCGTCCGTCGCCGACAACACGGCGATCCGGTTCCGCCCGCCCGCCGACGCCGACCTGATCCTCATCTGGGCCGACGAGACGGCCCTGCCCGCCGCCTCGGCCATCCTGGAGGCCCTGCCCGCCGGGACGAAGGCCCGCGTCTGGCTGGAGGTCCCACACACCGGCGACCGCGTCGAGCCCACGACCTCCGCGGACGCGGAGATCACCTGGCTCGTACGCGACGAAGCACGCGCCGAAGCGCACGCCGACGCACCCGACGACATCCGCGGCGACGCACACGACGAGGCACCCAACAACGACCCCGACGGCACCCCCGAAGCAACCCCCCTCGCCCTGGAAGCCATCCGCTCCGCCCAACTCCCCTCCGCCCAGGCCCCCTACGCCTGGATCGCAGGCGAGTCCGGCTGCGTGAAGGCGCTGCGGCGCCACCTCGTGCGGGAGCGCGAGATCGACCGCAGGCGGGTCACCTTCGTCGGCTACTGGCGGCGCGGACTCAGCGAGGAGCAGCTGCGCGAACGAGGCGAGTGACGGGAGCAGTGGCAGGCGAGGTGACGGGCGAAGCAGCGAGAGAAGTAGCGGGAGAAGTGACGAGAGGGAGGCATAGCTCACAGCGTGACGGGTGGGGCGGACATCGACGTGAAGTTAGGTTAGGCTTACCTAAGTTCAGAGAGTCGCCCCCACCTCTCTCCCGCGCCCGTTTCTCTCCTGTCCCCCGGAGGACTCCCCCATGCGCTCGCACCTGCTCAATGACACGACCGCGGAGCGGTACCGCCGCTCCGTGACCGAAGGAATAGAGCGGGTGGCGGCCAAACTCGCCACCACCGACCGTCCGTTCACAGGTGTCACGGTCGACTCCCTCGCGCCCCGGATCGAGCAGATCGACCTCGACAAGCCGCTGCACGACACGACCGCGGTGCTCGACGAGCTGGAGGACGTCTACCTCCGGGACGCGATCTACTTCCACCACCCCCGCTACCTCGCGCACCTCAACTGCCCGGTGGTCATACCCGCCGTGCTCGGCGAGGCGGTCCTCTCCGCCGTCAACTCCTCCCTCGACACCTGGGACCAGTCGGCCGGCGGCACCCTCATCGAGCGCAAGCTCGTCGACTGGACCAACGAACGCATCGGGTTCGGGCCCGCCGCCGACGGCGTGTTCACCTCCGGCGGCTCGCAGTCCAACCTCCAGGCGCTGCTGCTCGCCCGCGAGGAGGCCAAACCAGGGCGGGCAGGGTGGGAAGCGTCTGCCTCGCACGCCGAACTGCGGATCTTCGCCTCAGAGGTGAGCCACTTCAGCGTCAAGAAGTCGGCGAAACTCCTCGGCCTCAGCCAGGACTCCGTGGTCTCGATCCCCGTGGGCAACGACAAGCGCATGCAGACGGTCGCGCTCGCCCGCGAGCTGGAGCGCTGCAAGCGCGACGGCCTGGTCCCGATGGCGGTCGTCGCGACCGCCGGCACCACCGACTTCGGTTCCATCGACCCGCTGCCCGAGATCGCCGAGCTGTGCGAGCAGTTCGGTGCCTGGATGCATGTCGACGCCGCCTACGGCTGCGGACTGCTCGCGTCACTGAAGAACCGGCACCGCATCGACGGCATCGAGCGCGCCGACTCCGTGACCGTGGACTACCACAAGTCCTTCTTCCAGCCGGTGAGTTCGTCCGCCGTGCTGGTCCGCGACGCGGCCACCCTGCGCCACGCGACCTACCACGCGGAGTACCTCAACCCGCGCCGCATGGTGCAGGAGCGCATCCCCAACCAGGTCGACAAGTCCCTGCAGACCACCCGCCGCTTCGACGCGCTCAAGCTGTGGATGACGCTGCGCGTGATGGGCGCCGACGGCATCGGCCAGCTCTTCGACGAGGTCTGCGAACTGGCCGAGGAGGGCTGGCGGTTGCTCGCCGCCGACCCGCGGTACGACGTAGTGGTCGCGCCTTCCCTCTCCACCCTCGTCTTCCGCTACATCCCGGCGGCCGTCACCGACCCGGCCGAGATCGACCGCGCCAACCTGTACGCCCGCAAGGCCCTGTTCGCCTCCGGCGACGCGGTGGTCGCGGGTACGAAGGTCGGCGGCCGCCACTTCCTCAAGTTCACCCTGCTCAACCCCGAGACCACGGCGGACGACATCTCCGCCGTGCTCGACCTGATCGCCGGCCATGCCGAGCAGTACCTGGGAGAGTCCCTTGACCGCGCTTCCTGAATCCGCGCTTCCTGGATCCGCCGTGAAGATCCACGACTTCATCGGTATCGGGCTCGGCCCCTTCAACCTCGGCCTCGCCTGCCTCACCGAGCCGATCGACGAACTCGACGGTGTCTTCCTGGAGTCCAAGCCGGACTTCGAGTGGCACTCCGGGATGTTCCTGGAGGGCGCACACCTCCAGACCCCGTTCATGTCGGACCTGGTCACCCTGGCCGACCCGACGTCCCCGTACTCCTTCCTCAACTACCTCAAGGAATCCGGCCGTCTGTACTCGTTCTACATCCGCGAGAACTTCTACCCGCTGCGCGTCGAGTACGACGACTACTGCCGATGGGCCGCCTCGAAACTGACGAGCCTCCGTTTCGGCACGACGGTGGCGGAGGTCTCGTACGCCGATGACGTGTACGTCGTCCGCACGACGGCCGGTGCCGAGTTCCGCGCCCGGCACCTCGTCCTGGGCACCGGCACTCCCCCCTACATCCCGGAGGCCTGCCAGGACCTCGGCGGGGACTTCATCCACAACTCCCGCTACCAGCAGCACAAGCGGGAGCTGCAGGCGAAGAAATCGATCACGCTGGTCGGCAGCGGGCAGTCCGCCGCCGAGATCTACTACGACCTGCTGAGCGAGATCGACGTCCACGGCTACCGGCTGAACTGGGTCACGCGCTCACCGCGCTTCTTCCCGCTCGAATACACCAAGCTGACGCTGGAGATGACCTCCCCGGAGTACATCGACTACTTCCACGCGCTGCCCGAGCAGACCCGCTACCGCCTCCAGACGGAGCAGAAGGGCCTGTTCAAGGGCATCGACGGCGAGCTGATCGACTCGATCTTCGACCTGCTCTACCAGAAGAACCTCGGCGGCCCGGTCCCCACCCGCCTGCTCACCAACTCCGCTCTCAGCACGGCGAGTCATGAGAACGGCACGTACACCCTGGGCCTGCGCCAGGAGGAGCAGGGCAAGGACTACGAGCTGCACTCCGAGGGCCTGGTCCTGGCGACCGGCTACAAGTACGTGGAGCCCGGGTTCCTGAAGCCCGTCCGCGACCGCATCGTCTACGACGAGCAGGGCAACTACGACGTGGCCCGCAACTACGCCATCGACACGACCGGGCGCGGCATCTTCCTCCAGAACGCCGGCGTCCACACCCACTCGATCACCTCACCCGACCTGGGCATGGGCGCCTACCGCAACGCCTACATCATCCGGGAACTGCTCGGCACCGAGTACTACCCGGTGGAAAAGTCCATCGCGTTCCAGGAGTTCGCGGTATGAGCGCCGCCGGAACCGGCAACACCGTCGGCACCCTGAGCCTGCGCCCCCTCGACCCCCTCAAGGACGCCGAGCTCCTGCACTCCTGGGTGACGCATCCCAAGGCCGCCTTCTGGATGATGCAGGAGGCGAAGCTGCAGGACGTGGAGCGGGAGTACATGGCCATCACGGCCAGTGAGCACCATCACGCGTATCTCGGGTTCCACGACGGACGGCCCGCGTTCCTGATGGAGAAGTACGACCCCCGGTACATCGAGCTGGTCGGGCTGTACGAGCCCGAGCCCGGTGACGTCGGTATGCACTTCCTGGTCGCCCCCACCGACCGGCCCGTGCACGGCTTCACCAGGGCCGTCATCACCGCGGTGATGGACGAGCTGTTCGCCGACCCGCGCACCCGGCGGGTCGTCGTCGAGCCGGATGTCACCAACAAGGCAGTGCACGCGCTGAACGAGGCAGTCGGCTTCGTCCCGGCGCGCGAGATCGACAAGCCGGAGAAGCGCGCGCTGCTCTCCTTCTGCACGCGCGAACGCTTCTTGAATCGGCACAGCTTGGCCACCCGAGGAGTTTCCCTGTGACCCTGTCCGACGCCGTGGCACATCTGTCCCCCCACCGCTGGGCGCGGGCCAACCGCCTCCTCATCCGCAAGGCCCTCGCCGAGTTCGCCCACGAACGGCTGATCACGCCGGAGCCGACCGAAGGCGGCGGCCAGGGCAGCAACGCGGGCAATCCCGCCGAGTACGCCGTCCGCAGTGACGACGGGCTGACCCGCTACCGGTTCACCGCCACCCGCCGCGCCCTCGACCACTGGCAGGTCGACGCCGAGTCGATCACCAGGCACCGCGACGGCGGCGAACTCCCCCTGCACGCCCTGGACTTCTTCGTCGAGCTGAAGGGCGCGCTCGGTCTGAGCGACGAGGTGCTCCCGGTCTACCTGGAGGAGATCTCCTCCACTCTCGCCGGCACCTGCTACAAGCTCACCAAGCCCCAGCTCACCTCCGCCGAGCTCGCGAGAAGCGGATTCCAGGAGATCGAGACGGGCATGACCGAGGGCCACCCCTGCTTCGTCGCCAACAACGGGCGACTGGGCTTCGGGGTCCACGAGTACCTCTCGTACGCGCCGGAGACCGCCGGCCCCGTACGGCTGGTCTGGCTGGCCGCGCACCGCTCGCGGGCCGCCTTCACGGCGGGCGTGGGCATCGAGTACGAGTCGTTCCTCCGGGACGAGCTGGGCAAGGAGACCGTGGACCGCTTCCACGGCACGCTCCGCGACCAGGGACTCGACCCGGCCGACTACCTCTTCATCCCGGTCCACCCCTGGCAGTGGTGGAACAAGCTCACCGTCACCTTCGCCGCCGAGGTCGCCCAGAAGCGTCTGGTGTGTCTGGGCGAGGGCGACGACGAGTACCTGGCCCAGCAGTCGATCCGGACGTTCTTCAACAAGAGCGCCCCCGAGAAGCACTATGTGAAGACCGCCCTGTCGGTCATCAACATGGGCTTCATGCGCGGCCTCTCCGCCGCGTACATGGAGGCGACCCCGGCCATCAACGACTGGCTGGCCGGGCTCATCGACAACGACCCGGTGTTGAAGTCGACCGGCCTGTCGATCATCCGCGAGCGGGCGGCCGTCGGCTACCGGCACCTGGAGTACGAGGCCGCCACCGACCGCTACTCCCCGTACCGGAAGATGCTCGCCGCCCTGTGGCGCGAGAGCCCGGTCCCCTCCCTCCGGGACGGCGAGTCGCCGGCCACCATGGCCTCGCTCGTCCATGTCGACCACGAGGGCGCGTCGATCGCGGCCACCCTGATCGAGCGCTCGGGGCTGACGCCGGTGGAGTGGCTGCGCCGCTATCTGCGGGCCTACTTCACCCCGCTGCTGCACAGCTTCTACGCGTACGACCTGGTGTTCATGCCGCACGGCGAGAACGTCATCCTCGTGCTCAAGGACGGTGTCGTCGAGCGGGCGATCTACAAGGACATCGCCGAGGAGATCGCCGTCATGGACCCGGACGCGGTGCTCCCGCCGACGGTCGAGCGGCTGCGCGTCGACGTCCCCGAGGACAAAAAACTCCTGTCGATCTTCACCGACGTCTTCGACTGCTTCTTCCGCTTCCTCGCCGCGAACCTGGCGGGCGAGGGCGTCCTGGAGGAGGACGACTTCTGGCGGACGGTCGCCGACTGCGTACGTGAGTACCAGGAGGCCACACCCGAACTCGCGGACAAGTTCGAGCAGTACGACATGTTCGCGCCCGAGTTCTCGCTGTCCTGCCTCAACCGTCTCCAGCTGCGCAACAACAAGCAGATGGTGGATCTCGCCGATCCCGCCGGAGCCCTCCAGCTCGTCGGGAACCTGAAGAACCCCATCGCCGGGCTGTAAGGACGGACCTGCTCACCGACTTACAGCTCCCACAAGCAGGCGGGCGTCCCCTATGTACGGTCCCAGGGGGCGCCCGCCGCCGTGTTCACCTGCCGAGCGTCAACTACTCCCCAACTACTGGGCGGGCCAGGGGACTTGCGACGACCGGTAGTAACCGGTCCCCATCGCGTCCCACCGCGGGGCCTGTGCCGCGAGCCGCACCTTGTACGTGTCCCAGTCGTGCGTGGCCGCGGGCGACCAGCCGAGCTCGGCCACCCCGGGCAGCCGCGGGAACGCCATGTAGTCGAGGTTCGCCGAGGTGGCGAGGGTCTCCGTCCACAGCGGCGCCTCGACGCCCCGGACCGCCGAACCGGGCACGCCCGCAAGGTAGTTGCCGGGATCCCAGTCATAGGACCGCTTGACCTCCACCAGGCCGGCCCAGTCGAGGCCGAGCGGGGTGTCCGCGTTGTACTTCATGTCGAGGTACACCCGGTCGGCGGGCGACAGGACGATCCCGGTCCCGTTCCGCGCCGCCGCCGCGACCTGCTCCTTCTCGGCGGCGCTCGTGTCGTCCAGACCCCAGTACTGGGCCAGCGCGCCCTTGGCGGGGGTCGCCCCGGTCAACTGGTGCCAGCCCATGACCTTCTTCCCGTACTTGGCGACGACCGGCTGGACCTTGGTCATGAAGTCCACGAAGTCCTCGTGGGGCGTCGAATGCGCCTCGTCGCCCCCGATGTGGATGTACCTGCCGGGCGTGATCGCGGCCAGCTCACGGATCACGTCGTCCACGAAGTCGTACGTCACCGGCTTGCGGACGCACAGCGAGCTGAAGCCGACCTCGGTGCCGGTGTAGAGCGGCGGAGCGACCCCGTCGCAGTTCAGCTCCGCGTACGAGGCGAGCGCCGCGTTGGTGTGGCCGGGCATGTCGATCTCGGGCACGACTTCAAGGAAGCGCGAGGAGGCGTACCGGACGATCTCCTTGTACTGGGCCTTCGTGTAGAAGCCGCCCGCTCCGCCGCCGACCTGCGTGGACCCACCGTACGAGGCGAGCCGCGGCCAGGAGTCGATCGCGATCCGCCAGCCCTGGTCGTCGCTCAGGTGGAGGTGCAGCGTGTTGACCTTGTAGAGCGCCAACTGGTCGATGTAGCGCTTGACTTGATCGACGCCGAAGAAGTGCCGGGAGACATCGAGCATCGCGCCGCGGTAGCCGTAGCGGGGCGTGTCGGTGATGGTGCCGCCGGCGACCGCCCAGGGTCCGGGCTGTACGGAGTCCTTCTCGACCGCGGCCGGGAGGAGCTGGCGCAGGGTCTGCACACCGTGGAAGAGTCCGGCGGGCTCCCGGGCCGTGATGGTGACGGCACCCTTGCCGCTCTTCAGCCGGTAGCCCTCCGCTCCGAGCGCGGAGTCCTTGCGGCTGAGCCGGAGCCGGATGCCGTCTCCGCCGCCGTCGTCCGTGACCGGCAGCCGATAGCCGGTCGACGGCCGCAGGACATCGGCCAGATACGAGCCGATGCGCCGGGCTTCCCGCGAGTCGTCCACGCGGATGCGCGTACTGCTGGTGATCCGGTACGGGGATCCGCCCGCGTCGACAGAGGCGGGGGCCGGAATCACCTGGCCGAGCGGGGTAGCGGTTCGGCCGGCGGCGGACGGTGCCGCGCCGACGACGGAGATACCTGCAGCCACCACGAGCAGCAGCGTACCGAGGAGTCGGGGCGTTCTGTGCTGTCTCACATGCGCTCCCTTCGAATGGGTATAGACCACTCTCCCGCACGGCCGGTGAAACAATCCCCCTCATGGCGGAAATCATCCAACGGGACGGCACGTGGACCTTCGACGGCGACGCCCTGCGGCTCGTGCCCGGCCGCGACAAGAACGTCGGCCCGCTGCGCAGGACGTTGGGCGAACTCGCCGTACCGCTGGGCGCGTTGGCGGGGATCTCGTTCGAGCAGGGCAAGAAGTCCGGGCGGCTCAGGCTCCGGCTGCGCGACGGCGCCGACCCGCTGCTGCACGCGACCGGCGGCAGGCTCACGGACTCCTCCGACCCCTACCAGATGGCCGTCGACTCGGACCGCTACGGCGTCGCCGAGTACTTCGTGGACGAGATCCGCAACGCGCTGCTCCTGGACGAGGTGCCCGCCACCGCCGTCGACCGCTATCTGCTGCCGGGGCCCGCGGTGCCCCTGTCGGTCTCGGCGGGCGACGGCACCGCGAGCTTCGACGGGGAGACCATCCGCCTGGAGTGGAACTGGAAGACGGAGGAGGCCAAGTCGGCGGCCGGCGCCCGCACGCTCGCCCTGACCGACATCCAGTCCGTGGAGTGGCATCCCGCGGTCGGCCTGGAGAACGGCTTCCTCCGCTTCACCGTCCGGGGCGCACCCACGAAGGCCCCACCGAAGTACGACCCCAACTCGGTCGACCTGTGGGGCTTCAAGAAGGACCCCCTGATGGCCCTGGTCGCGGCAGCGGTACAGGCCCGCCTCCCGCACCCGTCGGCCCCGTCCCCCACGGACACCCCACCCAAGCAACTCACCCCCACCCCGGAACCACCCCCGGAAGCCGACCACGACGCCCTCCTACGCCGCCTCCGCGAACTGGGCGACCTGCACAAGTCAGGCGTACTGACGGACGAGGAGTTCACCCTGGCGAAGCAGGCGGTACTGAGGGGCATGTAGCCGCAGAAAGGAAGACGCCCGCGTCCCAGACGGGGGCGCGGGCGCCTTCTTCAGGGGCGCGGGGAACTGCGCAGTCTTTTGGGGGGCGCGAGGAACTGCGCGACCAGCCCCCACCCACCCGCAGCCGCCGTACCACAACAAGGTCAATGAACCCGCCGCGCCACAGTGAAGTGGTCAACCTCCGCACCGGTCTCGGCAATCCCCCGCACCCTCAACGTGGCAAGCCGCCCCCGAGACGCCGGCGTCACATCCACCCGCAAAAACGAGTAGTCGAGGTACCGCACCCGAGACCACACAACCGTCTCATTGACCTTGCCCTCCTTCGTATTGACGAAGGAGGCGACGGACTCGACCTCGTTCTCATGCCCCTCGTACGACACCGGCGCGGTGAACGCGTACAGACTGCGCCCCGCCGCCCCCGCCGTCACGTACACCACACCGTCCGTCTCGGGATACGCCGTACCGCCGATCGGCAGCTTCTTGGTGACCTTGCCCGCCTTGATGACGTCCGTGCGCTCGTACTGGTGGTTGTGACCGTTGATGACGAGATCCACCGTGTACTTCTCGAACAGCGGCACCCACTCCTGGCGCACACCCCCCTCCGAGGCGTGCGCGGTGGATGTGCAGTAGGCGCAGTGGTGGAAGAAGACGACAACGAAGTCGACGTCCTTCGAGGCGCGGAACTTCTTCAGCTGCGCTTCGAGCCACTTGGTCTGCGTACCGCCGGAGATCCCCAGGTTGGCCGGGATCTCGAAGGAGATGTCGTTGGCGTCGAGCGAGATGACCGCCGTGTTGCCGTAGACGAAGGAGTAGACGCCCGGCAGGTTCTTCTTGTCGGGGCCGTTGTCCGGGAGGTTCCAGCGGGCGTCCTCGCCGCCGTAGCCGTTGGGCGAGTACCAGGCCTCCATGTCGTGGTTGCCGTAGGCCGGCATCCACGGGACGGACTTGGCGACCGACTCGGTCTGCGCAAGGAACTGGTCCCACACGCGCGAGTCGAACCCGGCGTCGGCGGTCTGGCCCGCACCGGCGGGGTCGGCGTACGCGATGTCGCCGGCGTGCAGGTGGAAGGCCGGGTTCTGACCGAGCAGCAGGCTGTTGTTGGCGAGGCCGTGGTAGCCGACGCCCTCGTCGCCGAAGGCCGTGAAGGTGAACGGCTCCTTGTGCGCGGGGGCGGTGGTGAAGGTGCCGAGCGTGCCCAGCAGGTGCGCCTCGGCCGGGTCGAAGCCCGCGTGGCCGACGCCGTAGTAGTACGTCCGGCCGGGCCGCAGGTGGGTGAGCTTGGCGTGCACGTAGTACTGGGTGTGGTTGCCGCTCGCGCCGACGCCGGCCGGAGTGAAGAGCGTGCGGACCTCGGCGTCGATCTTGTGGGAGAGGTCCCAGGGGTGGGCGCCGATGCGGACGAAGGGTTTCTTCACCGCGACCGGGACCTGCCAGGAGACGGTGATCTCCGTGCGGGGGTCGCTGCCCCAGGCGAGATGGCGGCCGAAGGGCGCGACGAGCGCGCCGTCGACGCTCTCGGTGCGCGCGGCGGTCTGCGTCGGTACGGAAGTCTTCGTTGCCGCCTGTGCGACGGCGCCGGGCACGAAGACCCCGCCCGCGACGGCGCCCAGCGTGACGGCGCCGCCCCTGATCATCGTGCGCCGCGAGAATCTGGCGCGAAGGTATTCGTGCTGCTCGGCCATGCTCATGCGCGCGGCGAGCTCGTCCGGTATGCCCATGCGTGGAGTGTCCATGGCCGAAAAGGTGCTCCTGGCAACCATCGCACCGCGGGCCACAGGATGAACAGGCCCCGAACAGCCTCCCATAAGAGTTTCAACAGCCTCGTGCCCGAAATCGGGCAGGATTCTTGCGATTGCCAGCGCTTTACCTCAGGATCGACGGGTGCACGACGAACTTGTTGATCATCTGACGCGCTCCTCGCCCCTCAGCCGGGGCGAGGCACTGCGGGTGATCCAGGACGTCCTCGCCTACTTCGACGAGGCGACCGACGACTACGTCCGTCGCCGCCATCGCGAGCTCCAGGCTCAGGGACTGGTGAACTCGACGATCTTCGAACGGATCGCGGCGGACCTGAAGTACCGCGCGGTCGCACCGCCCGAGCTCACGCTCAGACAACTGCGCCGCATCGTCTACGGCTGACGGCGGGGCGAAAGCCGGACGAACAGAACGACAGAGCCGGTCACGACGGAGCCGCTTCGGCGCGGCCGGCCGACAGAGGGGAACCGAAGAACGTATGTGCGGAATCGTGGGATACATCGGCAGGCGTGATGTGGCACCGCTCCTCCTCGAAGGCCTGCAGCGCCTCGAGTACCGCGGCTACGACTCGGCGGGCATCGTCGTGACGTCTCCGAAGACGGCCGGCCTGAAGATGGTCAAGGCGAAGGGCCGCGTCCGTGACCTGGAGGCCCGCGTCCCCAAGCGCTTCGCCGGCACCACCGGCATCGCCCACACCCGCTGGGCCACCCACGGCGCCCCCTCCGACGTGAACGCGCACCCGCACATGTCGGCCGACAACAAGGTCGCCGTCGTCCACAACGGCATCATCGACAACGCCTCCGACCTGCGGAAGAAGCTGGAGGCCGACGGCGTCGAGTTCCTCTCCGAGACGGACACCGAGGTCCTCACCCACCTGATCGCCCGCTCCCAGGCCGAGAAGCTTGAGGACAAGGTCCGCGAGACCCTCCGGGTCGTCGAGGGCACGTACGGCATCGCCGTCATGCACGCCGACTTCCCGGACCGCATCGTGGTGGCCCGCAACGGCTCCCCGGTCGTCCTCGGCATCGGCGAGAGGGAGATGTTCGTCGCCTCGGACATCGCCGCGCTCGTCACCCACACCCGCCAGATCGTCACCCTTGACGACGGCGAGATGGCGACGCTGAAGGCCGACGACTTCCGTACGTACACGACCGAGGGCACGCGCACCACGGCCGAGCCGACCACCGTGGAGTGGGAGGCCGCCTCGTACGACATGGGCGGCCACGACACGTACATGCACAAGGAGATCCACGAGCAGGCCGACGCCGTGGACCGTGTGCTGCGCGGCCGGATCGACGACCGGTTCTCGACGGTCCACCTCGGTGGCCTGAACCTGGACGCCCGCGAGGCGCGCCAGATCCGCCGCGTGAAGATCCTCGGCTGCGGCACCTCGTACCACGCGGGCATGATCGGCGCCCAGATGATAGAGGAGCTGGCCCGTATCCCCGCGGACGCCGAGCCCGCCTCGGAGTTCCGCTACCGCAACGCGGTCGTCGACCCCGACACGCTGTACGTGGCGGTGTCCCAGTCCGGTGAGACGTACGACGTCCTGGCGGCCGTGCAGGAGCTGAAGCGCAAGGGCGCGCGGGTCCTGGGCATCGTGAACGTGGTCGGTTCGGCCATCGCCCGCGAGGCCGACGGCGGCATGTACGTGCACGCCGGCCCCGAGGTGTGCGTGGTCTCCACCAAGTGCTTCACCAACACCACGGTCGCCTTCGCGCTGCTCGCGCTGCACCTGGGCCGCACCCGTGACCTGTCGGTCTCCGACGGCAAGCGGATCATCGAGGGCCTGCGCAAGCTGCCCGGCCAGATCACGGAGATCCTCGACCAGGAGGACGAGATCAAGAAGCTCGCCGAGCAGTACGCCGAGGCGCGCTCGATGCTCTTCATCGGCCGGGTCCGCGGCTATCCGGTGGCCCGCGAGGCCTCGCTGAAGCTCAAGGAGGTCTCGTACATCCACGCCGAGGCCTACCCCGCCTCGGAGTTGAAGCACGGCCCGCTCGCGCTGATCGAGCCCGCGCTGCCGACGGTCGCGATCGTCCCGAACGACGACCTGCTGGAGAAGAACCGCGCGGCCCTGGAGGAGATCAAGGCCCGCAGCGGCAAGATCCTCGCCGTGGCCCACGAGTGCCAGGAGAAGGCCGACCAGACCATCGTCGTCCCGAAGAACGAGGACGAACTGGACCCCATCCTGATGGGCATCCCCCTCCAACTCCTCGCCTACCACACGGCCTTGGCCCTGGGCAGGGACATCGACAAGCCGAGGAACCTGGCCAAGTCGGTCACGGTGGAGTAGAAAATTCCGCCCGCCCGCCGAAGCGATGATTGAGCAACCCCAACGGCGAGCAACCAGGTCCGCGAGAGCGGCGCCGGTTTAGGCGCAAAAAGAGGACGGACCCTCCGTGTCGCCACCAGAACACGGAGGGTCCGTCCACGGGCCGGGGCCGCCCAAAACCCCGGCAGGCTGCCATTTAGCCGGTTGCCGTCACGCCCCGGCCGGCAGCACGACGCGGCATGGCCGTAGGCCAGTGAGCCAGCGCCGCAGTCGCCGCGTACCAGGCGGCCAGTCCGCCGACGACCGCGAACCACCCACCCACCTTGGCAAGCCCCGCGGAGTCACCGAACTGCGCCACGGCGAGCAACACCATCGCCACGAACAACAGCCCGTACGCGCCCCTGGTGAGCGGCGCCGAGGCCGACGCCCCCAGCGTCAGACTCAGCGCGACCAGCGCGAAGAGCAGCAGGAACAGCCCCGCCGCGTTGTCGGAGACCTGCGTGTCGGCGCCGACCCCCCAGGTGAACCAGAACGCCCCGAGCCCGGCGAACGCCGTACCCGTGAACGTGTCGCGGTCGCGGAAGGCCATGAGGCCGGCGACGAAGAGTGCGATGCCACCGACATAGGTGGCGAGAGAGACGGAGTCGGCTGCCGTGACGCCGTCGATCACTTCGGTGTGACCGAGGCCGAAGGCCAGCAGGGTGAGTCCGAGTGCGAGGTGGCCGAGGGTCCAGGTGGTGCTTCCCGCGGAGACGTCATTGTCCACGGCGGGCTCCCTTCGTGCATGTGCTGTTGTGCGGTGACCGGTATATGCCCTTCACAAGCGCACAAACACATCTACGCGCGAGTAGATTTACCCGACACGTAAAGGAAGTTGACCTCGCCCGCGGCTCATCTCACCTGGGACAACGCCGAGTTGCGAAACGACAGCACCGAAGGCGTTCGAACAGAGGTCGAAACAGAGGCGATCAGCGGTCAGTCGAGAAGCGGCCGGAGGCCGATCAGGGGATGACGACCACCGGGCGCTGCGCACGCTTCGCGAGCCGGCCGGCGACGGAGCCGAAGATGCGCCCGACGATGCCGTGGGTCGATCCGACGACGATCGCGTCCGCCTCGTACTCCCGCCCCACCTCTTCGAGTTCGTGGCAGATGTCGCCGCCGCGCTCGACGAGGATCCAGGGGACCTCGGCCAGATACTCCGCGCAGGCGAGTTCGAGCCCGAGCACCTCGGTGCGGTGATCAGGGACGTCGACGAAGACCGGGGGCTCGCAGCCCGCCCACACCGTGGTGGGCAGCCGGTTGGCGACGTGGACGATGATCAGGCCCGAGCCCGAGCGGCAGGCCATGCCGATCGCGTACGCGAGGGCGCGCTCGCTGGACGTCGATCCGTCGAAGCCGACGACGACTCCGTGCTTGAAGGCGGGATCGCAGGACTGACGTGGTTCTTCCGCCGCCAAGGGCTCGGCCGCCGTGGGATCGGCGACGGGGCGCTTGCGGTCCGCGGGTTCGAATTCGTGACCGGCCATGAGTGTCTCGGCGTTCGGATCCTCGTGGGTGGGACGGCAGGTGCTACGGAGCTGTGTCCGGGAATCATCTTCCCAACCCCATACCCCCAAGGGTACGGCGGCACGCCTCCTCTGCCCAGATCCCGCTCTCGCCGCGGGAGGGTTCCAGGGAGCATGCACGAGAGAACGCCCGTAACGCAATGGTTGCTGCCCCGTACAGGCGGTTTGCACAGCGTTCACCCAGCAAGAAAGCCCCGGTGCGGGACTGCGCCCCGTAAGGGGCGCGGGGCTGTGACATGTGCGGCTCCGCCGCGTGGGCGCGGTCAACCACAACGCACCCCCGGCCGGACCACGACCCCCGACACCCCCCAGGACTTCCGAGGGCACCCCTGGGAAGCCCCCCGTGACCGCCGGGTCGAACCCGCGTTGAACCCCTGTAAGCCACCGCCCCAGGGAGCCCCACCGTGTCCGGACAACCCTCGACCGCGCCCCAGCCCCCCTCCAGGACACCCGCCGCCCGTTCCGCCGCCACCCAGGACACGGTGAGCGACGTGGTCCGCTGGGCGGCCTTCAGCTGCGTCCTGGTTCCGGTCGTCCTCGTCGGGTACGGGACCTCTCTGGCGGGTGCCGCCGGCGCGGCCCTCGGTCTGGCCGCGGTGACGGCGGCGTGCCGGATGCTGCTGCGCCGGTCCGAGCGGGGCGCGGCACGGCTGCTTACCGAGGAGCCGTCAGCGCAACACACGCCCCGCGTCGAGGACCCGGCGCCACATCATGCGCCCCGCGGCAGGGTCGGCGCGGGAGCGCACCGGGGCGGTCGGCATGCCGGTGGAAATACGCCGGTTGACTGACCGGTTTCCGCGCACGAGCCCGTTGCTTTTCAGCCAACTTCTGGACACCGCGCACCCCTTGGCCGACCAGGCCCCCAACCCCCGTTCGACCTGCACTGAAAGGGTCCCGCAGGGTGCCCGCACCCTACTGGGACCGGCCACGCGGGCCAGGCGCACTTCCCTGTACGGCCCACGAGTGCAACGCTTCGTGATCGAATGCTTCACGCCAAGTTGCCATGTCGACAATCTGCCGAGTGCTGAACTGGCCACCTCGGCACCACGGGACACAGTAGATTCGATCTTGACGTCTTACGGCGGGGGACTCGTGCAGGACCGAGGGGAAACGTGCAGGAGCGACACAACCGAGGAGCCGCGACCACCGAGGGGGGCTTAGCAGTATGAGCCACGACTCCACTGCCGCGCCGGAAGCCGCGGCCCGGAAACTTTCCGGGCGACGCCGCAAGGAGATCGTCGCGGTGCTGCTGTTCAGCGGCGGCCCCATCTTCGAGAGTTCCATACCGCTTTCGGTGTTCGGGATTGACCGCCAGGACGCCGGCGTGCCGCGCTACCGACTACTGGTGTGCGCCGGCGAGGAAGGCCCACTGCGGACCACAGGGGGCCTGGAACTCACCGCGCCCAATGGGCTGGAGGCGATCTCCCGGGCAGGCACGGTCGTCGTGCCGGCCTGGCGGTCGATCACCTCACCGCCACCGGAGGAGGCGCTCGACGCACTGCGTCGGGCCCATGAGGAGGGTGCCCGCATAGTCGGGCTGTGCACCGGCGCCTTCGTACTCGCGGCGGCCGGACTGCTGGACGGCCGTCCGGCGACGACACACTGGATGTACGCGCCGACGCTGGCCAAGCGCTATCCGTCGGTGCACGTCGATCCCCGCGAGCTGTTCGTGGACGACGGCGACGTACTGACGTCGGCGGGCACGGCGGCCGGGATCGACCTCTGTCTGCACATAGTGCGGACGGACCACGGAAACGAAGCAGCCGGAGCACTGGCCCGCCGTCTGGTGGTCCCGCCCCGGCGCAGTGGCGGTCAGGAGCGCTATCTCGATCGGTCTTTACCAGAGGAGATCGGCGCCGACCCGCTCGCGGAGGTCGTCGCCTGGGCGCTGGAGCACCTCCACGAACAGTTCGACGTGGAGACGCTGGCGGCACGCGCGTACATGAGCAGGCGTACGTTCGACCGCAGGTTCCGCTCGCTCACCGGGAGCGCTCCCCTGCAGTGGCTGATCACGCAGCGGGTGCTCCAGGCGCAGCGGCTCCTGGAGACGTCCGACTACTCGGTGGACGAGGTGGCGGGCCGTTGCGGCTTCCGCTCCCCGGTGGCCCTGCGCGGCCATTTCCGCCGGCAGCTCGGCTCGTCCCCCGCCGCGTACCGGGCCGCCTACCGGGCCCGCCGGCCGCAGGGCGAGAAGCAGTCGGACTCGGACGGTTCCGGCGCGCCACCACCGCTGCCGGTGCAGCAGGAGGCACCCGTGCCGCTGCAGACCCGGCGTACGGCGGCCGCGCACGCGGTCGGTCCGGCGACGTCGTCCCTCTCCACGGAGGGACGGACCGGCGCGGAGATGTACGCGGCGGGACGGGCGAGCCTGCCCGGGCAGCGGAGCGCGCCCTAGCCGCGGCCGTGTCATGGCGTTGCGCGCCGGCCCCGGACCCTCGCGGTCCGGGGCCGGCGCGGTTTTTGTCCGTCATCGGCCCTGACTGCCGAGGTCCCGGGCCTGCCCGGGCGCGGGAGCGGGCCGTAGGGTGAACCCATGAACGATCGCATGGTGTGGATCGACTGCGAGATGACCGGTCTCTCGCTGTCGGACGACGCGCTCATCGAGGTGGCCGCGCTGGTGACCGACTCGGAGCTGAACGTACTCGGCGAGGGGGTGGACATCGTGATCCGCCCGCCGGACGCCTCGCTGGAGACGATGCCGGACGTGGTGCGCCAGATGCACACGTCCTCCGGCCTCCTCTCCGAGCTGGCCGGCGGCACGACGCTGGCGGACGCGGAGGAGCAGGTCCTCACCTATATCCGTGAGCACGTCAAGGAACCGGGCAAGGCCCCGCTGTGCGGGAACTCGGTCGGCACGGACCGCGGCTTCCTCCTCCGTGACATGGCGACCCTGGAGGAGTACCTCCACTACCGCATCGTGGACGTCTCCTCCGTCAAGGAGCTGGCCCGCCGCTGGTACCCCCGGGCGTACTTCAACAGCCCGGAGAAGAACGGCAACCACCGCGCGCTCGCCGACATCCGCGAATCCATCGCGGAGCTCCGCTACTACCGCGAGGCGATCTTCGTCCCGCAGCCCGGCCCCGACTCGGAGACGGCCCGCACCATCGCCTCGAAGCACGTCCTACCTGCGGGATAACCCCCACCGAAACACGGGCGCGAGCACCCCTTCGGACCCTGTACACTTTTTCTCGGCCGGTCGGTGAACCACTCGGAGAACCAGCCCGGTCATGGTGGGTGTAGCTCAGCTGGTAGAGCACCTGGTTGTGGTCCAGGATGCCGCGGGTTCAAGTCCCGTCACTCACCCTGAAGGTCCTGAGGGCCGGTCCGCGAAAGCGGACCGGCCCTCAGGCGTTTCCCGCACCACTCGGCCCTACCCGGCCACCGGACTGATCGGATTCCCCGGTGGTACTGGACTGCCCCTCCCGCACCCCGTCACAGTTACGAGCATGCTGGAGGCAGTCGTCGGAGTGGTCGGGGTCGTTGTCGGGGTGGCGGGGCTGGTCACGAGCTATGCCGGGCATCGGCACTCCGTGCGGGAGTCGGCGCGGGTGGCGGCCGTGGCCCGGGAGGTCGAGGAGCGGGAGCGGGAACTCGCGCGGGAGGCCGAGCGGCAGGCGGAGGTGGTGCAGGCCTCCCTGGTGCAGGTGGTGATGAGGAGCCGGCCGTCGCCGCTGGCCGAGCAGTGGGTCGGCTGGAGTCTTCAGGCGACGAACGGGAGCGACCAGCCCGTCAGGGACGTCGCTCTGCACTACGACGGCCGGCCGCTCCCCACGACCCTCACCGGCGGACTGCTGCACGCCGGGGAGAGCGTCAGCGCCCTGCTGCCCACGAGCGACACGAGCCTCGGCCCCGCCCGTCCCTCCCAACCCGCCCTCGGCGTCGTGCAGTTCACGGACGCGGCGGGCGTCCGGTGGCGGCGGTCGGCCACCGGAATGCTGGAACAACGGTACGAGAGCGGGAGTTGGGACCCCCGGCACCCACGGGTGGCCCCGTTTCAACCGCCCGTGCAGACAGGGGCGTACGG